>DASYXO010000013.1:0-9375 GCA_035934825.1 Casimicrobiaceae bacterium | reverse complement strand
ACGCCGGTGTTGTCGCCCTGACGGCCGTAGCGCTGCTTGACGGTCTCGTTCAGGTAGTCGTAATGGAAGAAGAACGTCGACGTATCGGTCGAGGCCTCGGCGCCGTCGTAGACGCCCCGCAGGTTGAAGGTCCACGTTCCGGGGTAGATCGTGCCACGCAGCGGGATCTGGTCGCCGACCTTCCAGCCGAACTTGTCGGCGAGCTTGCGCCCGGCGATCGCGCCGGTGCGATCGGCGAGGAACGCCTTGCGCTCGGCATCGGACAGGACGAACTCCGGATAGAGGTCGAGGTAGCTCGCGCCGCTGATCGCGAACTGCGGAAAGAAATTGCGCTCGTTGATGTAGACGCCGCCGAACCAGTTGGCCCAGCCCACGTTGGTAATCCCCGAGACCTGGCGGATCTTCTGCGCGTAATTGAGTGGCAGCGGGAACACCAGCGAGACCGCACTGCGGGTCACCAGGCGCGCCGACGAGCTCGCGTTCGCGCCCGCGTACCAGGCGTCGACCAGGGTGCGCAGCAGCCCGAAGGCGGCGATCGCGACGACGATGCCCAGGATGGTCAGCGCGGTCCGCAGCTTATGGCGCAACGCGTTGCGCAGCACCAGGAGCGGAATGAACATGCGCGCGCCGCCGGTCAACCGACCAGCACCCCTTTCTCGAGGTGGATCAGGCGGCGCGCCTTCTCGGCGGCCCTGGGGTCGTGGGTGACCATGATGATCGTCTTCCCGAGCTCGTCGTTGAGGCGCGCGAGCAGGCCCAGGATCTCCTGCGCAGTCACCCGGTCGAGGTCGCCGGTCGGCTCATCGGCGACGATCAGCGTCGGATCGGTGATCAGCGCGCGCGCAATCGCGACCCGCTGCTGTTGCCCGCCCGACAGCTCGTTGGGAAGGTGGGTCGCGCGGTCGGTCAAGCCGACGAGCTCGAGGGCAGTCTCGACGCGCTCGCGGCGCTCGGCGCGCGACAGCCCCGTCAACTGCAGCGGCAACTCGACGTTGCCGAACGCAGTCAGCACCGGCATCAGGTTGTAGAACTGGAAAATGAATCCGACGTGCATCGAGCGCCACAGCGCGAGATCGGAGTCCGAGAGGCTCGCGATGTCGGCGCCACCGACGCGGATCTCGCCGGCCGACGGCTTGTCGATGCCGGCGATGAGGTTCAGCAGCGTCGACTTGCCCGATCCCGACGGCCCCATCAGGGCGACGTACTCGCCCTCGAAGACGTCGAGGTCGAGGTCGACCAGGACCGGGATCACCTGGTCGCCTCGGACGTAGTACTTCGACAGGCCGTGGATCGCGACCAGCGGTTGCCGCTCGATTGGCCTCATTTGGCCATCGGAGCGACCCGCGATCCGCTGTGCAACGCCGCATCCGGCTTCAGCACGACCTTGTCGCCAGACTTCACGCGCCCGGCAACCGTCGCAAGATCGCCGATCTTCGCTCCGGGGGTGACGGGTACCGCGACCGCGCGCCCTTCGCGCAGCGCGAACACCACATTGGCGCCGTCGCGCTGGACGATCGCGTCGGGATTGACGGCGAGCAGCGGCTTTTCCTGCTCAGGCGTCACGTCCTGCGACAGGAAGCTCACCTTGGCGCTCATCTCGGGCAGGATGCGCGGATCGATCGCGTCGAACTTGACCTTGGTCGTCACTGTTGCCTTGGCGCGATCGACGGTGGGAACGATGCGGTCGATCCTGCCGCGAAATCGCGCATCGGGCAGCGCATCGAGCAGGATCTCGGTGGGCTGGCCGACGCTGACCTTCCCGAGGCTCGATTCGGAAACATCGGCCTCGACCTCGAGCGTCGACATGTCGGCGATGGTCACGACAGCGCCCTTGGAATCGGTGGCGCTGGAAAACGGGGTCAACAGGTCGCCGACGTTAGCGCTCTTGGACAGGATGACGCCGTCGAAAGGCGCCCGGATTCTCGTGTAGTCGATCGACAGCTCGGCGTTGCGCGCATTGGCCAGCGCCGCGCTGAGATTGGCTTTCGCGCTCCCCAGCGCCGCCTGCGCGCGATCGGAGCGGGCTTTGGCGGTGTCCAGCGCCGATTGCGAGATGAAGCCTTTCGCGACCAGTTCCTCGTTGCGCTTCAGCTCGACCTGCGCATTCCGCCGCTCGACATCGCTCACCTCGACGTTGGCGCGCGCAGCGCCTGCGTTCGCCTCGGCACTCTGCGCCTGGGCGACGACGTCGCGGTCGTCGATGCGCGCTATCAAGTCGCCCTCCTTGACGCGCGACCCCTCTGCGACCCCCAGCCATTCGAGGGTGCCGGTCGCCTTCGAGGAGATCGCTGCCTTGCGCTGGGCGACGACGTAGCCGGTCGCGTTCAGCACGACGAACTGCTGCGACGCATACGCGGTCACCACCGGCGTCGTCTGCACGTCGAGGACGCGCGGCTTCAGCGCATACCACGCGGCCACGCCGACGATCAGCGCGGCGAGCACGCCGAGCCAGACCCATCTGCGCCGGCGTTTGCGCCGGATCGGCGCCAGGCTGCGATCGATCCTGAGCCTGGACAGGTCGGGCGGCGAAGCGGTGGTCATGGAAACCCCGGACGAGCGCGACCGGGTCGAGCGTGACCGGTCCGCAGCGGAGTTTACCGCGTCGATGCGACGACGCCGCCGATGACCCTGGCGGCGTCGCGCTATGGTGGAAGGCGAATCAGCCGCGCTCGGCGTGCCGCGCCACCGGCCGCGACGCAGTGGCGGCGGGAGCAGCCTGCAGCTTTCGAGGCGCCCGCAGGAACGTCACCATCAGCGTCCAGTAGATCGCCAGCGCAGCCAGCGGCAACAGCGCCGGACGCGATCGATATCCGGTGAACGAGGCGATCAGTCCGCCGAAGCGCCCGGAATCGTCGAGCAGCCGCGTCGTGTTCCACACCGGGTCGACGATGTCGGGCAGCACGTCGAGGGCGATGAGCTTCTCGACTCCGGAGACGATCAGCGCGCCGGCAAGCAGCAGCAGCAGGGTCTCGCTGACGCGAAAGAACACGCGCCAGGAGAGCCAGCGAGTGCCCTGCTGCAGCAGCCAGAACGTCGCGAACGCCGCGCCGATGCCCAGTACCAGCACGATCGGCAGGTTGGCGATGCCGTTCTTCTCCGCCCCCAGTCCGTAGAGGAACACCACCGCTTCGGCGCTTTCGCGCCCGACCGCCAGCGCGACGACGACCAGCAGGCCCCACCAATTGGCCTTGCGCACGTTGTCCGCCATGTTGGCTTCGAGGTCCTTCTTGAACGTCCGCCCGTGGCGGCGCATCCAGAACACCATCTGCACGATCAGCGCCGCCGCGACGAGCATGATCGCGACCTGGAAATAGTCGAGGGCATTGCCCGACAGCGACGAAGCGATCCCCAGCATGATCAACGCGAGTACGAGTGCCAAGCCGGCGCCGGCGGCCACACCGCCCCACAGGAAGCGCATTCCGGTCGCGGCGTCGGGCCGCTGCTTCAGCCAGGCATAGAGGATGCCGACGACCAGCATCGCCTCGGCAGATTCGCGCCACACGATGAAGAGTGCATTGCCCATTTAGGAACGGCTCCCGGCGTCGGAAAATCGCGTCGTCGCGCTACTTCGCGACCACCTTGCCTTGCCCGGTCTTCTCGTGGAACTCGTCGAAGAACCGGTACTCCCCGGGCTTGAGCGCGTTGATCGTCACCACCGCCGACTTGCCGGGGGGAATCACCTTCTCCTGCTTCAGGTCCCGGCTCTCGAATTCGATTGCCGACGTGCCCTGGTTGGAGACTTCGATCCGGAAGCGCTTGCCGGCCGGCACCTGGACGGCCGCCGGATCGAACGTGCCGTCACGCGCGACGAGCTTGTACGTCGCGAGGTCTTCGGCGAGAGCGCTGGAGGCGAGCAGGGCGCCCAGCATCAGGGCGAGCAGGGTTCGGGTGCGCATGGGTGGATTCGACGGATCGGTGAATTCGACAGGTTCATTCGCCACGACGTTAGCAGAGACCGGCGGGATTGTAAATAGGAATGATTTGCGTTCAATCAATGTTCGGGCGGGCAAAGGCCGGCTAAGACACCGGAACAATCACGCTGACCGGTTGATGACAATGTTGTATAATCGTCGTGCAATCAATGGGTTGAGATGCGAAGGATCGGCCGGACGGCGCCCGTGGCTCAATTCGGCATCGATCCGGTGGCACCCGTGGTTCAAGCCGCCGGCGCCTCTGGTCAGTCCAGCGGCACCGGCGACGGCGGTACGGCCGTCGGCCCGCGACGCCCGCTGCCGAACAGCGCGTGGACCGTGATCAGCGCCAGCCCGATTCCGATCAGCGCAATGCCCTGCCATTCGTTGGGGGCGAGGCGCTCACCGAAGATCGCCATCGACGCGATCAGCGCAATGACCGGGATCGCGAACATGTTGAGCGATGCGGTACCGGCCGGGAGCCAGCGCAGCACCGTCATCCAGACCAGAAAGCCTCCGGCGCTGGAGATTACCGAAATATAGAGAAACAGCGCGACCTGCGAGACGCTCCACTGGGTCGCCGGTCCGCCGTAGATCCATGGGAGCGTGGCGAGCGGCAGTGCGCCCAGCGCCATCTGCCAGGCAATGAACGGCAGCATGTCGAAGCCGCGGTCGCGCTGGTAGTGCTTCAACGCCACGGTGCCGGCACCCCAGCCGAAACCGGACGCGATGGCCCACAGGTTGGACTGGACGTCGCCGTGCCATGACCAGGGCGCGACGACCAGGACCAGGCCGCCGAACGCGAAGACGATCGCGGGAATCTGCAGGCCGCGGATGCGTTCGTGGAGTACGGGCCACGCGATAAGCAGCGTCCAGAACGGCATCGTGAACACCAGCACCGATGCCTTGCCCGCGCCGCCGCCGGCGACCGCCAGCATCGTCGCGCCGAAATTGATCGTCGTCTGGAAGATGCCGGTGACGATGACGGCGCG
Source organism: Casimicrobiaceae bacterium (assembly GCA_035934825.1). Taxonomy (GTDB): domain Bacteria; phylum Pseudomonadota; class Gammaproteobacteria; order Burkholderiales; family Casimicrobiaceae; genus VBCG01. The sequence continues at coordinate 4,472 of DASYXO010000013.1, read as the reverse complement.
CCAGCTATGCGGAAGCATGCGTCCGCGGCGGGCGACCAGCGCAGCGAACAGCACCGCCGTGGCGGCGCAGGTGCGTTGCGCGTTGAGCAACAGCGGATTCGCGTGCGCGAGCGCCGCCTTCATCACGATCCAGTTGAGTCCCCAGACCAGTGTCAGGAGCACCAGCGCGACGTATGCGCCACGACGCGAATGGACGCGCAAACGGGACGCGATCAAGCGGCGACGAATGCTTCGATCAGCCGCGCGACGGCGGCAGGCTGGTCGTGGTGCAGCATGTGGCCCGCATCGGCGACCGTATGCAGCGTTCCGCCCGGAACATGCCCGAGCCTGCGCCGCACGCCGTCGAGGCCATCGGTGCCGATCTCGCCCTCGGGATGGCCGCCCAGCCAGCGAGGAATGTGCGAATCGGCGGCCGCAACCCACAGCACCGGCGCGACGATGTTGCGCCAGATTGCGAAGACCTCCTCCATCCGGTACACGGTGGCGAACGGCAGCTTGTGGCGGGGATCGGACACGAGCCGCGCCCGGCCGTCGGGCAGCGTCGTCGCCCAGTGCCCGGCGAGAAAATCGGCCTTGTCGCGCGGCAGCCGCGGATTGTTCTTCTGCAGGCGGTCCGCGACCGCGGCGATGCTCGCGTACGGCCTGAAATCCGGCGGGCTGGCGAGCGCGTCCAACCACGCCGCGAGCTTGCGCGGCGCATCGGCGGGCGCTTCGGCGGGAATGCCGAATCCGTCGAGCGAAACGACGCGCCGCACCCGCCGCGGTCGCGTGCCCGCGTAATGCATGATGATGTTGCCGCCGAGACTGTGTCCGACGAGATTCACCGGCGCGTCGGGCGCGAAATGCTCGACCAGGGCCTCCAGATCGGCGACGTAATCCTGGAACCAGTATCCCTGCGGCTGCCACGCCGAGCGCCCGAAGCCGCGCAGGTCGGGCGCGATCGCATGCCAGTCGCCGGCGAGCGCGTCGACCAGGAACTGAAACGATGCGCCCACGTCCATCCAGCCATGCAGCAGAAAGATCGTTGGCGCCGCGGCGCGGCCCCAGGTCAGCACATGATGCCGCTCGCCCCGGATGTCGACGAACTGCGACGCTGCAACCTTCACGATGCCACGCGGGGAATCATCATCTCGAAAGCATCTTCCTGACTTGGCCATCCGTTGCGGTTGCCGACTACTTCCTGCGACAGAGAGCCACGCCGTCCTGCCATCCGGTGCGATAGTTCGGATCGGCGGCAAACCGCGACGCGTCCTTGTGCACGACCCCGCCGGCGCTCGCGCAGCCGTCCGCGTATCCCTGGCGATAGGACAGCGGGAAGCCCGATAGATTGATTGCCGGAGGTGGTGGCTCGGCAGTGCGCGGCAGCGGGGGCGCCGTCGGCTGCTGCGCAGGCGCCGAGCTCATCGGCGGGGCCAGCGCGCAGGCCGACAGCGCGAGCGCCGCGCAGATCGCGCACAGCCACGCCGGTGCACCGCCGCGCGATGCGACGTCGGGGAGACGCCGCGGGCCCGTTGTCTGGCCGTCGTGCCGCGCACTCCGGCACGCGCCCTCGGGGCGATCCTTCGGGCTCATCCGCGTTCCGTTCTTTCGCGATGGTCGAGGTAGAATTGTAGCAGGCGCTCGCCGGATGAATTGGCGTCGGGTCGCGTTCCATCGCCAGTCGCACGCATCGTTTCCATGCCCCCTCCGAGCTTCGTCCATCTTCGACTGCACAGCGAGTTCTCGATCGCCGACGGAACGCTGCGCATCGACGATGCGATCGCCGTGGCCGAGGCGGACCGGATGCCGGCACTCGCGCTTACCGATCTTGCGAACCAGTTCGGGCTGATCAAGTTCTACAGGGCCGCGCGCGCGCGCGGCGTCAAGCCCATCGCCGGTTGCGACCTATGGGTTGCCAACGACAGCGAGCGCGACCAGCCCTCGCGCGTGCTGCTGCTCGCCGCCTCGCGCGACGGCTACCTGAAGCTCTGCGACTGGCTGTCGCGCGCCTACCTGCACCACCAGCATCGCGGGCGCCCCGAGCTTCAGCGCGCGTGGTTCTCCGAGGGCACGGACGGCCTGATCGCGCTCTCCGGCGCGCGTGACGGCGACGTCGGCCAGGCACTGCTCCAGACCAACACCACCGGAGCCACGCGCCTCGCCCGCGAGTGGGCCGCATGGTTTCCGCAACGCTACGTGCTGGAGGTGCAGCGCGCCGGGCACGCCGACGACGACGCGCTGGTGCATGCGACCGCCGAGCTCGCCGATCGCCTCGCGCTGCCGATCGCCGCGACCCATCCGATCCAGTTCCTGCGGCCGGAAGATTACCGGGCGCACGAGGCGCGCGTGTGCATCGCCGAAGGCCATTCGCTCGCCGACACGCGCAGGCCGCGCCGCTTCACGCCGCAACAGTATTTCGTATCGCAGGCCGAAATGGCGGAGAAGTTCGCCGACCTGCCGCAGGCGCTCGCCAATACCGTCGCGATCGCGCAGCGCTGCAACCTGACGATCGCGCTGGGCAAGAACCACCTGCCCCGGTTTCCGACGCCCGCGGGGGTGACGCTCGACGATCACCTGCGCAACGAAGCCGCGCGCGGGCTCGAGGCGCGCCTCGCGCAGCTCTTCCCCGAAGCGGCCGAGCTCGAGCAGCGCAGGCCCGAATACGACTCGCGCCTCGACTTCGAGACCAAGACGATCGTGCAGATGGGTTTCTCCGGCTACTTCCTGATCGTCGCCGATTTCATCAACTGGGCGAAGCACCATGGCGTTCCCGTGGGTCCGGGGCGCGGCTCGGGGGCCGGGTCGCTGGTCGCGTATTCGCTGGGGATCACCGACCTCGATCCGCTGCGCTACCAGCTTCTGTTCGAGCGCTTCCTCAATCCCCAGCGCGTGTCGATGCCCGACTTCGACATCGATTTCTGCCAGGACGGTCGCGACCGGGTGATCGAGTACGTCAAGAACAAGTACGGTGTCGAGTCGGTGTCGCAGATCGCCACCTTCGGCACCCTCGCCGCCAGGGCCGCGGTGCGCGACGTCGGCCGCGTGCTCGACCTCCCCTACTCGTTCGTCGACGGCATCGCCAAGCTGATCCCGTTCCAGCCCGGCAAGACGGTGACGCTGCGGCGGCGCCATGGCGAGCCCGAAGCGAATGTCGTCTACGCGCGCGACGTCGAGCCGCTGATCGACCAGCGCGAAGCCGACGAGGAGGAGGTGCGCGAGCTGCTGTCGCTGGCCTGCGAGCTCGAAGGCCTGCCGCGCAACGTCGGCATGCACGCCGGAGGCGTGCTGATCGCGCCGGGCAAGCTGACCGATTTCTGCCCGCTCTACCTCCAGCCGGGTGCGCAGTCGCCGGTGTCGCAATTCGACAAGGACGACGTCGAGGCCGTAGGGCTGGTCAAGTTCGACTTCCTTGGATTGACGACGCTCACGATCCTCGACTGGACGCTGCGCTACGTGCGCCAGCTCGATCCGCAGTCGACCGTCTCCCTCGAAGCGCTCCCGCTCGACGACAAGGCGGCGTACGACGTGTTCCGCAGGGCCGACACCACCGCGGTGTTCCAGTTTGAATCACGCGGCATGCGCGACCTGGTGAAGCAAGCCCAGCCCACGCGCTTCGAGGACATCATCGCGCTGGTTGCGCTGTACCGGCCGGGGCCGATGCAGCTGATCCCCGACTACAATGCGCGCAAGAGCGGTCGCGAGCGCGTCGCGTACCTCGATCCGCGTCTCGCGCCGATCCTCGAGCCCACCTACGGCGTCATGGTGTACCAGGAGCAGGTAATGCAGATCGCGCAGGCGATCGGCGGCTACACGCTCGGCGATGCCGACCTGCTCCGCCGCGCGATGGGCAAGAAGAAGAAGGAGGAGATGGACCAGCAGCGCAGCGTCTTCGTCGCCGGCGCGGAGAAGAACGGCCTGTCGCACGGCAAGTCCGAGCAGCTGTTCGACCTGATGGCCAAGTTCGCCGACTACGGATTCAACAAGTCGCACTCGGCAGCCTATGCGCTGGTCGCCTACCAGACCGCGTACTTCAAGGCGCATCACCCGGCGGCGTTCATGGCAGCGAACCTGTCGCTGGTCATGGATGACACCGACAAGGTGAAGGCGTTCTACGACGACGCAGTGGCGCAGGGACTCGCGATCCTGCCGCCCGACGTCAACACCTCGCGCTACCGCTTCGAGCCGGTCGATGCGCGCAGCATCCGTTTCGGCTTGGGTGCGGTCAAGGGCACCGGCGAGGCCGCGATCAACGCGATCGTCGCCGCCCGCGAAGCCGACGGCCCGATCACGGACCTGTTCGACTTCTGCCGCCGCGTCGACAAGCGGCTGGTCAACCGCCGCGTCGTCGAGGCGCTGGTGCGGGCGGGCGCGTTCGACTCGGTCGACCGCAGCCGCGCGACGCTGTTCGCATCGGTGGGCATGGCGCTCGACGCCGGCGAACGGGCGGCGGCCACGGCATCGCAGGTGTCGCTGTTCGGCGAGGAGCCCGCGGC
>DASYXO010000061.1:0-8464 GCA_035934825.1 Casimicrobiaceae bacterium | reverse complement strand
TCCGACCGGGAATACCAGGTGTTCCGCATGCTCGTCGCGGGAACGAGCGTTTCCGAGATCGCCGAGCGCCTGCACCTGTCGGCCAAGACCGTCAGCACGCACAAGGCACGGCTGATGGAGAAGCTCCAGGTTTCCAACAATGCCGAGCTGTTCCACTACGCTATCAAGCATCGCCTGTCCGACGATCCGGGCGCCATCGGCTGACGCCGATGCAGGCTTAGGGCAATCCCTACGGCGCCTCGGGGGCGCCTGATCCCCTGAATCGGCGGATCCCGACCCCGCTTGTCAGACGGGGACGATAGGCCGGCCCTCCGCGCCCGCCGATAGTGCCCTCGTGGATACGGGGGCATGCATGGACATATTCATCGTCGACGACCTTCCGTCGATGCGGGACCGCCTGCGCGAGCTGATCGCGGACATCGAGGGGGTCGTGTTCGTCGGCGACGCCGGAACGCCGGCGGACGCCATCGCCGGCATCCTGCGGACGCATCCCGATTGCGTCCTGCTCGACTACCAGCTGATCGGCGGCACCGCCGTCGAGGTTCTGCGCGCCGTGCGTGCGCACTCGCCGCAGATCGCCTTCATCGTGCTGACCAATCACGCAACGGCGCAGCATCGCAGCGCCTGCCTCGACGCCGGCGCGCGCTTCTTCTTCGACAAGAGCACCGAGTTCGGCAGCGTCAGGTCGGCGATTGCCGAGATCGACGCGACGCTGCACTAGACGAAGCCCGAGAACGCAATCACCCGAGGATCCCCAGATGGAAGCCGCAATCGTTGCCCGCGCCCTGACGCCGTCTCGACGTGACCAACTGAAGACCGTGCGGCCGCTGCGGCGCGACGTGATCGAGCCGGCACTGGCCTGCGCGACCTGCCACCGGCACGCGATGTGCGCTCGCGCCGGACTCGACGCCGATGCCCCGCCGGGGCTCGATCCGATCGCTGCCACGCGGATACGCCTGCGCAAGGGCGATACGCTGTTTCGTGCCGGCGACCGTTTCACGGCGCTGTACGCGATCCGGCTCGGATCCTGCAAGACGGTGGTGGTGACCGATGACGGGCACGAGCAGGTCTCGGGCTACCACATGCCAGGCGAGATCCTCGGCACCGATGGTATCGGCATGGATGTCCACGATTCGCAGGCGATCGCGCTCGAGGATGCCGAGGTTTGCGCGCTGCCTTTCGACCGCGTCGAGGCGCGCGCGCGCGAGGACGTGGCGTTCCAGCGCAGCCTGCACCGGATGCTCGCCGGCGAGATCGTCCGCGAGCGCAACTTGATGCTGATGCTCGGAACCATGCGTGCCGAGCAACGCCTCGCATCGTTCCTTCTCGACCTCTCGCAGCGCTACCAGGCTCGCGGCTATTCGCCGAATGAGTTCCTGCTCCGAATGACGCGGGAGGAAATCGGAAGTCACCTCGGGCTGAAGCTCGAAACGGTGAGCCGGCTGTTCTCGCGCTTCCACCAGGATGGCCTGATCGAGGTGCAGGGGCGCATCATCAAGCTAGTCGATCGCGACGCCCTGCACCAGTTGGTCATGACGGGCTGACCCGGCGTCTCGTGCCCCTGCGGCGGTTCATCGAGCTCCGCTGGGGCGCCCGGCACCCATCGTTCCGGCGCTCGTGCCACGCCGGCTTGATCTCGCGCAACACCTCGCCATGTCCCGGGGCCTAGCATCGTGGGAAGATGAAGGGCGGCGCGCGGGCGCCACGACGCGGAGGTTGCGATGACTTTCAAATCGTTGATGGTTCACCTGGACGACGGCGCGGGCAGCGCGCAGCGCATGCAGCTCGCGGTGCGCCTGGCGTCGCGCTTCGGCGCGGGCCTGATCGGCGTCTACCTCGTGCCCACGGCGGAGCTGACCCCGACCATCGCGGCGCTGCTCCCCGAGGACGCGGTCAAGCTCAGGCTGGCGGAGAGTGGCGAATCGCAGCGCCGGGCCGAGGCACTGTTCCGGCAAACGGCCGCGGCCGGAAGCGTCACCAGCATCGAGTGGCGGGCGCCTGCCGGCTTCGCGATGGACGCCGCAGCGGCGCATGCGCGTTGCGTCGATCTCGCCATCATCGGGCAGCCGGACCCGGACGACGGCGAGAGCGGATTCGCGCGGCGGCTCGCCGAGCACGTGCTGCTGGAGGGTGCGTGCCCCGCGCTTTTCGTGCCCTATGCGCGCGCCGGCACCGACGCCGGGACTCGCGTGCTCGTCGCGTGGGACGCGGGACGCGAGGCGGCGCGTGCGCTCCACGATGCGCTCCCGATCCTCGAAACCGCCGGACACGTCGTCGTCGTGTCGCTCGCGCGCGGGCGCGCCGACGCGGATTCGATTGCGCTCGCGCAGCCGAGGCTCGCCGCCTACCTGCGTGCGCACGGCATCGACGCCCAGTTCAAGCGCTTCGAAGGCGACCCGATCGAAGGCGGGGAGCGGCTGCTGTCGCAGGCTGCCGACCTCGGATCCGACCTGATCGTCATGGGCGGCTATGCCCACTCGCGTGCGCGCGAATGGATCCTCGGCGGGGTCACGCGGACGATTTTCGCGTCGATGACGGTGCCGGTGCTGATGTCGCACTGACGCGCCGCGCCTCAGGCGCGGCGAACGCACTTCGCGTAGAGGTCGCCGAGCGCGCCGTCTGGATCGTACCTGCGCTTCAGCGCGCCGTACGCTTCGCGATCGTAGACCGCCCAGAATTCCGCCTCCGTGAAATACGAGTCCGAGTAGAGCGATTTGACGCCGCCGAGCTCGGTGACCTTGCGCTCGACCGCGCGGTTGACGAAGCCGGCCGGGCGCCGTTCGCGCGAGGCGACGACATCCCAGAAGCCGAAGTTGACCGACACCGTCCCCTGTGCCAGCGGATAGAGCGTCGCGCGCCGCACCGGGTCCGGCGCGCGGATCGGGCAGATCCAGATCGGCAGGATGCCGACCCCGCCGTGCAGGAAAGCGAGGAACTCCGCTGCGCGGGCGATCGGGATGTCCACGTCCTGGATCACCGATTCGGCGTGGATGCCACGAATCCGGTTCCATGCGCGGGTCACGCCGTGGCGCGCGTTCCAGCGCATGACTTTCTGGTAGGTGATCGAATTGAGGCGCCTGCGCCCGAGCAGGCGCCGGACCAGCGGGTGCTGGGCCCCGATGTTCCTCGAGCACCAGAACCAGTCGGTGTCCCAGCGCCAGAGGAAATCGCGCGCGGTCAGTGCATCGCTCGAGCGCTCGCGGATCGACTGGTAATAGATCCGTTCGAGCCCGTAATCGCTGACCTCTGGCGCATCGTCGACGAAGCGGCCGAGCGTCAGGTAGAGCTGGTCGCGCGAGAACACGACGCCGTCGAGGAAATCGATGCCGCGGTCGACGCAGCTGCGCTCGAGGTCGGCGAAGTATGCGGCGGCGTCGCTGTGCCGAACGTGGCGAAGCTCGACGCAGCGTCGTGCAGGAAGGGTACGCGCGGTGAGCTTGAGAGCGTAGCCGAGGGTGCCGTAGGAGTTTGGAAGCCCGAAGTAGAGGTCGCGGTACTCGTTGTCAGGCGTGCAGGTGAGAATCTGCCCGGCGCCGGTCAGCACGTCGACCGAGGTGATCGTGTCATGAACCAGGCCGTGCCGGAACGACGATGCCTCGATGCCGATTCCCGCGACCGCCCCGCCCAGCGTGATCGACTTGAGCTGGGGAACGACCGCCGGGACTGCGTGCTGCGCGAGGGTCGCGTCGGCGAGCGCCTCGTAGGTGATCATGCCCTCGGCCTCGACCACCCCCGCCGCGGCGTCGACGCTTACGACACCATTGAAATGGGACAGGTCGATGCGTGCCCCGCGATGCGCGCCTCGGTCGCGGAACAGGTTCGACGTGGACTTGCGGACGCTGATGCCGCGGGCGCTGCCCGCAGCGGCAAGTCGTGACTCGAGCTGCGCCTTCTTCTCGGCATAGGTCGTCATCCGGCGTGCCGGTAGAGGTAGGCGCGGCTCATCGGTTGGTTCGTCGCGAGGTTGCCCTTGCTGACGGTCACCTGGAACAGGTACGTGCGTCCGTTCGGGGAGCGGAACATCTCGGCGCAGGACCACAGGTAGGTGCGCCAGGCGCGCCGGAAGCGCTCGTTGAAGCGGACCGGATCCAGCGCCGAGATCGCGTCCCAGTTCTCATCGAAGCGCTGCGCCCAGCAGTCCAGCGTCAGCGCGTAATGGCGCCGCAGGTTCTCGACATCGAGCACCTCGAGGCCGCAGGCTTCCATCGCGGTGATCGCCTCGGCGAGGCTCGGTATCCATCCACCGGGGAAGATGTGCTTGCGGATGTAGAACTCGGTGTCGCGCATCCCCACGTGACCGATGAAATGGATGACGCCCAGCCCCCCGGGCTTCAGCGCATCGGCGTGCGCGCGTATCACCTCGTGCACCTGGTCGCGTCCCGCGTGCTCGAGCGTGCCGATCGACAGCAGCTTGTCGTATTGGCCCGGCATCTCGCGGAAATCGCACTCGACGACCTTGATCCGGTCGTCGAGCCCGCGCTGCGCGAGCTCGGCGCGGAGCTCCTTGACCTGCTCGGTCGTCGTGTTGATGCCGGTCCCCGCTGCGCCGTAGCGCTCCCAGGCATGGAACAGCAGCCCGCCCCAGCCGCAGCCGACGTCGACGAAGGTTTCGCCGGCGGCGAGCCGGACCTTGCGGCATACATGGTCCATCTTGTTGGTCTGCGCCTGCTCGAGCGTCGTCGTCCCCTCGCTCCAGTAGGCACAGGTATAGAGCATGCCGACCCGGTCGAGCCAGGGGCGATAGAACGCCTGCCCCAGTCCGTAGTGGAAACGCGCGTTGGCCTTGGCCTGCGCGAGCGAGCGGTTCGAATAGCGGGCTTCGTGCCAGCGGTTGCGCAGCGCGACCAGCGGGCTCGCCTGCCGGTCGAATCCGCCGTCGAAGGCGACCCTGAACGACAGAGCGAAATCCCCTTCGACGTCGAGGTCGCCGTCGAAATACGCCTCGAGCAGGCCGACGTGGCCGTAGGCGGCGACGCGGCGCTCGACATGGGAATGCCGTATTCGCAGCGTGAATGCGGGTTCCGCTTCGCGGTTTCGGTATTCGGTGCCGTCGGCGAACACGACCCGGAACGCAATGTCGCTGCACTTGCTCATTCCGGCGAGGGCGCGGCGCAGCGCTGCCGACAGGCCGCGAGGTTCGACACCTGCGCGCCCGGCCTGGCGTGAGTCGAGCGTGGACATGCTTCAAATATACCGTGCCGGGCTCGCGGGCGCGCGCGCGCCGGTCGCAGTGCGCTATCGGGCCCGGCCGTAGGTCCCGGTCAACGTCGCCTTGCCGATCGCATTGGCATTGACCAGATACCCGGCGAGCGATGCAGTCGCGCCTTTCGGAAGATCGAGGCTGGCAAGCTTGAGCGCGTAGAGCGTGAAGTTGTACCGGTGCGGCCGGTCCCCCACGGGCGGACAGGGGCCGCCGTAGCCGGGCACGCCGTAGTCGGTCGCGATGCTCGATGCGCCGGACGGCAGGCGGCTGCCATCGACCCGGCCGGCACCCTTGGGCAGGCCGGAGGTTCCCGCCGGAATATCGAGCACCAGCCAATGCCACCAGCCTGCGCCTCCCGTGGGCGCGTCGGGGTCGTGCACCAGGAGGGCGAGGCTCTGCGTGCCCGGCGGGGTTCCCGACCATTCGAGCGCCGGCGAGAGGTTTTCCCCGGTGCAGCCGAAGCTGTCATAGGCTTGCTCGTCGGCGATCGTGCCGCCGGGCACGAAGTCGGGACTCGTCAGCCTGAACTGCACCGGGGCGGCGTCGGCGAGTGGGAGGCGGGCGCCGGCCAGGGCTTTGATCAGGGGATTGAAGATCATCGGGGTCTCCTCGAGGGCGCTCGCGGACGCGGGGCCGCGGCGACATGCTCGAATATACTTCGATGTGGCCCGACGCCACGAGGGAATTGCGCATGGCACTCATCGAAGTCAAGGTTCCCGACATCGGCGACTTCAAGGACGTTCCCGTCATCGAAGTGCTGGTCAAGCCGGGGGATTCGGTCAAGGCCGAGAATCCCCTGGTCACGCTCGAGTCCGACAAGGCGACGATGGACGTTCCCTCACCCGCCGACGGCATCGTCAAATCGATCGCCGTCAAGGTCGGGGGCAGGGGGTCGGAGGGCAGCGCGCTGCTCGTGCTGGAGACCGACGCCGCCGCAGTCCGGGACGCTCCGGCGAATCCGGGCGGCCCCGCGGAGTCATCCGCGGCGACGGCGCGGGCCGGGCGTGCCGACATCGAATGCGAAATGCTCGTCCTCGGTTCCGGCCCCGGCGGCTACTCGGCGGCGTTCCGTGCGGCCGACCTGGGGATGAAGACCGTCATGGTCGAGCGCTACGCGACGCTGGGCGGGGTGTGCCTCAACGTGGGCTGCATTCCGTCCAAGGCGCTGCTGCACACGGCGGCAGTGATCGACGAGGCGAAAGCGATGGCTGCGCACGGCGTGAGCTTCGCCGCACCGACGATCGATCTCGACAAGCTGCGCGCATTCAAGGACGGCGTGGTCAGGAAGCTCACCGGCGGCCTGGGTGCGATGGCGAAGATGCGCAAGGTCGAGGTCGTGCAGGGAATCGGCCGCTTCGTCGACGCGCATCACCTCGAGGTCGCGCTCACGCAGGGGACCGGGAAGGCGACGTCGGGGGCGACCAGGGTCGTCCGCTTCGACCAGGCGATCATTGCCGCGGGCAGCCAGGCGGTGACGCTCCCGTTCATGCCGGAGGATCCGCGCGTCGTCGATTCGACCGGCGCGCTCGAGTTGAAGTCGGTTCCCAGGCGCATGCTGGTCGTGGGCGGCGGCATCATCGGACTCGAGATGGCCAACGTCTACTCGACGCTGGGAGCGCGCATCGACGTCGTGGAGATGCTCGACGGCGTGATGCTGGGGGCCGACCGGGACCTGGTGCGGGTGTGGGAGAAGAAGAACGCGGGACGCTTCGACAACATGATGCTCGGCACGAAGACGGTGTCGGCGCAGGCGACCCCTTCCGGAATCCGGGTCGCGTTCGAGGGCGCCAAGGCGCCGGCCGAGCCCCAGGTCTACGACCTCGTGCTGGTCGCCGTCGGCCGCAGTCCGAACGGCCGCGCGATCGATGCCGCGAAGGCGGGGGTGGCGGTGAGCGACCGCGGCCACATCGCGGTCGACCGCCAGATGCGCACGAACGTCGCCCACGTCTTCGCGATCGGCGACATCGCCGGCCCGCCGATGCTCGCCCACAAGGCGGTACACGAGGGCCACGTCGCGGCGGAGGCTGCCGCCGGGCACAAGTCGTACTTCGACGCGAGGCAGATCCCTTCGGTGGCCTACACCGACCCCGAGGTCGCATGGACCGGGGCGACCGAGGAAGAATGCAAGGCGCAGGGAGTCGACTACGGCAAGGCGGTGTTTCCGTGGACGGCATCGGGCCGCGCGATCGCCAACGGGCGCGACGAAGGCTTCACCAAGCTGCTGTTCGACGCAGCCACGCATAGGATCATCGGCGGCGGCATCGTTGGCACCCATGCGGGCGACCTGATCAGCGAGATCGCCCTCGCGATCGAGATGGGCTGCGATGCGACCGACATCGGCCGGACGATCCATCCGCATCCGACGCTGGGAGAGTCGATCGGCATGGCCGCCGAGATGTTCGAGGGCGTTTGCACCGATCTGCCGCCGCAGAAGAAGAAATAGCGCGCGGCGCGGGTCGAGGCGCAGGCGCGGGACGCAGGCGTCGCGTCGCGACGCGTGAACGGCAGGAGGCATCATGGCTGAAGAGCAGCTGCAGGCGGCGGCCCTCGAGTATCACGAGTCGCCGACGCCGGGAAAGATCTCGATCGCGCCGACCAAGGCGCTCGCCAACCAGCGCGACCTGTCGCTCGCGTATTCGCCCGGGGTCGCCTACGCCTGCACGGCGATCCAGCACGATCCGGCGCTGGCCGCACGCTACACGGCGCGCGCGAACCTCGTCGCGGTCGTCACCAACGGCAGTGCCGTGCTCGGGCTCGGCAACATCGGCGCGCTTGCCGGCAAGCCGGTGATGGAGGGAAAGGCCTGCCTGTTCAAGAAGTTCGCTGGCATCGACGTCTTCGACATCGAGGTCGGCGAGAGCGATCCCGATCGGATCGTCGACGTCGTCGCCGCGCTCGAGCCCACGTTCGGCGGCATCAATCTCGAGGACATCAAGGCGCCCGAGTGCTTCTACGTCGAGCGCAAGCTGCGCGAGCGGATGAAGATCCCCGTGTTCCACGATGACCAGCACGGCACGGCGATCGTCGCCGCCGCGGCGGTGCTGAATGGCCTCGAGATCGTCGGCAAGGACATCGGCAGCGTCAGGCTCGTGTGCTCCGGCGCCGGTGCCGCCGCGATCGCCTGTCTCGACCTGCAGGTGAGCCTCGGGATGAAGCGGGAGCACATCACGATCATCGACAGCAAAGGCGTCGTCCGCACCGGGCGCGGCGGAGGGGTGGATGCCGACAAGGCGCGCTATGCACGGGACACCGCGGCGCGTA
>DASYXO010000060.1:0-3267 GCA_035934825.1 Casimicrobiaceae bacterium | reverse complement strand
GATTCGGCGATGCTTAGCACGCGGCGAGCGCTGCCGGTGAAGTCGACGTCGCCATGCACGTACGCGCGCGCGAGCCGCCCCATCGCCGGGGCGGCGAGCGCGCGCAGCCCGGCGAGGCTCCTGGCGATCACGTCCACTTCGGGCTTGGGCGACAACGGAATCCGCGCACCGTCGGGCAACACGACGGCGATCGGCAATCCCCGGTCCGCATAGCGGCTGGCAATCAGCTTGTACAGGGAACCCGGCATCTGGCGTGCAGTTTCTCGATTCCGACGTGCAAGTCTAGCAAGTCCAGCGGCCGGCCCCCAATGCGTGAGTCACCGGCTTTGACAGCGCCCCTTCGGGCTCCTACCATCGACGGCTCATTCCGCTTTGGATCCCCAGGCCGCGGTGCTCCCTTCGCATCGCGTCGAGTCCCCCATGTCCACCCACGCCGGCGAGCCGGCTCCGGCGTTCGACGAGCGTCGATTCCGCGAAGCGCTCGCGCAGTTCGCGACCGGCGTGACCGTCGTGTGTGCCCGCGCCCCCGACCGCCGCTACGTCGGCTTCACCGCGAATTCGTTCACCTCGGTGTCGCTGGACCCGCCGCTGGTGCTGTGGAGCCTTTCCAGGCGCTCGGCAAGCCTCGCCGCATTCGAGGCCGCGCCCGGCTATGCAATCAACGTGCTGTCGGCGCGGCAGGCCGATCTCGCGCGCCGCTTTTCGCGCCCGCACGCCGACCGCTTCGCCGGCGTCGCGCACCGGCTCGGCCGGTCGGAGGCCCCGCTGATCGACGGTTGCGTCGCATGGCTCGAATGCCGGCATCACGCGCTGCACCGGGCGGGCGATCACGTCGTGTTCGTCGGCAGGGTCGTGACCGTCGAGCGCTCGCATGGCCCGGGGCTGGTGTTCCACCATCATCATTTCGGGACGACGGCTCCGCTTCCCGAGGCCTGACGCCCTGCGCTCGCGCAAGAGCGGCGCCCGGACCGCGCCCGGAGGGCGCCGGAGCAGCGGGAGGCCGCGCCACGGCGGAGGCGGAATCGAGCCGGGGCGCAGCCTTCAGGCCGCGCGCGGCTTGCGCTCCTGGAACGCCTTCCACATCTTCCGGAACAGCGGCCCGGGTGTACCGCCGCCCACGGGCCGGCCGTCGATCCGCGCGACGGCGAGCACTTCCTTCGACGACGACGACAGCCAGACCTCGGCGGCGGCGAGCACCTCGGCGTGCGTGACCGGGCGCACGTCGACGTGGATGCCGATGTCGCGCGCAAGCTCCAGCGTCGCATCGTAGGTGATGCCCGGAAGGATCTGGTTGTCCTTCGGCGGCGCCACGATCGCGCCGTTGTGCACGATCAGCACGTTGGACGCGGACGCCTCGGTCAGGTGCCCGTCGCGGAACAGGATGGTCTCGACCGCGCCATGGTCGACAGCGAGCTGGCGCATCAGCACGTTGCCGAGCAGCGACGTCGTCTTGAGGTCGCAGCGCAGCCAGCGGTTGTCCTGCGCGGTGACGACGTCGACTCCGCGCTCGACCTGCACGGGCGTCGGCAGCACCAGCGGATTGCTCATCATGAATACCGTCGGAGCGACGCCCTGCGGAAACGCGTGGTCGCGCCTGGCAACGCCGCGCGTCACCTGCAGGTAGACCGCCTGGTCGGCGAAGGACTGCCGCGCTACCAGCTCCGCGATCAGGGCCTCCCACGTCGCGATCGGATGCGGATTGGGGAGACGGATGCCGTCGAGGCTGTGCTGGAGGCGCGCGAGGTGCTGCGGCATCCGGTACGGCTGCCGGGCGTAGGCGGGCACCACTTCGTAGACGCCGTCGCCGAAGATGAAGCCGCGATCGAGCACCGGAATCCGGGCGTCGGCGATCGGCATGAACTCGCCGTTGAGGTAGACGGGTGGGCTGGCGTCGGGCATCGCGTCGGTGGTGGGTAGGCGTAGGTGCCGCAATGATACGCGGCGCTCGGGGCCGGCGCCGTGGCGACCGCGGTTGCGCTCGCACCGGCGGTTGCGCTCGACGCGCGGGCTGCGGTCAGCGGCCGGTGAACCAGAGCCTGACGGTGTCCACCGCGCGCCCGAACACGCTGGCGAGCGGGACTGCTTCGAGCGCGATCAGCGGGAATCGCGCGACCGGCTGGCCCTTGAGCGAGACCTTCACGACGCCCACCGGCTGCGACAGGAGCACGGGCGCGATCAGCGGTTCCTTCGATTCGAGCGTCAGCGCGAGATTGGGCGCCTCCCCCTTGGGCAGCGTCACGTAGCGCGCCGCGAGGAAACCCGCGTCGACGTCCTTCTTCGCGCCTTTCCAGACGTGCAGCGTCGCAATCGGCTTGCCCGACTGGTAGAGCGCGACCGTGTCGAACGACTGGAAACCCCAGTTGAGGAGCTTCTGGCTTTCCGAGGCACGGCCCGCGTCGGTGTTCGCACCCAGCACGACGGCGACCAGGCGCCGCTCGCCGCGCTTGGCCGACGCGACCAGGCAAAAGCCGGCGGCCTCGGTGTGTCCGGTCTTGACTCCGTCGACCGTCGGATCGCTCCACAGCAGGCGGTTGCGGTTGGATTGCGTGATGTTGTTGTAGCGGTATTCCTTGATCGCGAACAGCGGGTAGTACTCGGGAAAGTCGCGGATCAGCGCGACCGTCAGCTTCGCGATGTCGTTCGCCGTCGAGTAGTGCTGCGGGTTGGGCAGGCCGTTGACGTCGGCGTAATGCGTGCCGGTGAGGCCGAGCTTCGCGGCTTCGCGATTCATGCGCTCGACGAACGCGTCGGTGGTGCCCGCGATCAGCTCCGCGAGCGCGACCGTGGCATCGTTGCCGGACTGCACGATGACGCCGCGGATCAGCTCGTCGACGGTGACCGGCTTGCGCGGCTCGATGAACATCCGCGATCCGCCGGTCCGCCACGCGTTTTCCGAGACGGGCACCACCTGCCCGAGATCGATCGTCTTCGCCTTCAGCGCCTGGAAGACCAGATACGTCGTCATCAGCTTGGTCAGCGAGGCGGGCTCGCGGCGCTCGTCGCCGTTGGACGACGTGAGGACCTGGCCCGACAGCATGTCGACCAGCGTCCACGCGGCCGCATCGACGCTCGGCGCGACCGGCCCTCCCGGGATCTGCGCCAGCGGCGTCAGTACCGGGGCGGCCTCGGTCGGGGCGCCTGCAGCCGCGGCCGGTTTCGGTGTCGCGGCAAGCGGATTCGGGAGCGCCGAGGTCGTGGTACCGGCCGCCGGCGCCGGCGCGCCGGGTTGCGCGCGCGTCGAGAGCGGGAGGGCGCAGATCGCGAGCG
>DASYXO010000040.1:0-26037 GCA_035934825.1 Casimicrobiaceae bacterium | reverse complement strand
ACGTACCCTTCATGGCGAAGTTCCCCATGCGAACAGCGCCCGCGCCAGCATGATCCCGGCGACGGTCATCAGCAATGAGCCCGCGACATGGGCAACGATTCCGATGGTGGTCCACAGCCATTCGCGGCGGATGAGCAGGGTCGTGATCTCGGCCGAGAACGTCGAGAACGTCGTGAGCCCACCGAGAAAGCCGGTCGTGGCGAACAACCTCAGTTCCGGTGACATGATCGCGTGGCGGATGATGAGCTCCATCGCGACGCCCATCAGCAGCCCACCCAGCAGATTGGCAGCGAGCGTTCCGAGCGGCAGCGTCGGAAACAGCGGATTGAGCGCGATGCCCAGGCCCCAGCGCATCCACGCGCCGATGGCCGCGCCGGCGCCCACCGCGAAAACCGGTCCCCATGCGAACATGCACACCCTCCTGCCGTCATCGCGGCACAAACGCAGACTTCCAGGGCGGTTGCGCAGAGGATGCGCCTACCCGCCCCGTACCATGGGATTGCGGGTAGGCATCATCGGCCTTGCGGCGGTTCGGCGGTCGGTCCCCGCGAGACCGCGGCGACGTGAGCACGGGAGGAATGCCATCTCCGTCGAAGCATTCTAGCGGTGGCGCCCGGCGCAGACAAGATTCGCGCGCTCGCTGCGAGGGCCTCCCCGGTGATCCGCTCGTCCGCGGCGACTCAGATGCCCCGCGCGGCCTAGGCCCGGCGGGCGGAATCGAGGACAATTGCCTTGCAAGGCAGGCCTGGGAGCCCCGGATCGGGCGCTTCCATGCCCGCCGAACCCGGGAATCGCGATGTCGATCCAATCGTCGCCTCGCAATCCCTCGCAACGTGTTGAATCGGCGCATCCACGGCACTCGCCGCAACCCGCGTGGTCAATGGCAGTGGCGGCATCACGGGCACCGGTTGCCACCCATGGGCGCCGCCGCCCCCGCCACAGGCGCCAGGATGCGGAACCTGCGGCCACGAATGACCGCACGTTTGCGAGGAATGCAGGTTGAGCGATGGAAGCGGAGAATCGGTGATGGGAATGGAGAATCGGCGATGCGCATGAGCAGGGTTGGATATTTCGCGGATTTCGTCGTCTATCCGGTGCTGCTGGCGGTCCTCGCCTGGGAGACGCTGCGCCACGCCCTCGCTCCGCAGCGCGAGGACTGGATGCTCGCGGCCGGGGTGGGGCTGGGTGGCTGGACGCTGCTCGAATATGCGCTGCACCGCTACGTCCTGCATCACGCACCCCCGTTTCGCAGGATGCACGCGCTGCACCATGCGAGCCCCGCGGCGCTGATCGGCACGCCGAGTTGGCTCAGCGTGTCGCTGATCGCGGGACTCGTCTTCCTGCCGCTGCTGCATGCGCTGCAACTCGACATCGCGAGCGGGGCGACCGCCGGCCTGATGCTTGGCTACCTCTGGTACGTCGGTGTCCATCACGCCGCCCATCACCGGCGTGCTCGGCCCGGCAGCTACCTCCATCGGGCAAAGCAGCGGCATGCGCTGCACCATCATTCGGCGCAAGCCTGCAATTTCGGGGTGACGACCGCACTGTGGGACAGGCTGTTCGGGTCGGCGCAATCGCCCGCCGGCAACTAGGCTGCCGGACGCTTCCTGACCACAGCCGCCAGCGCGTCGATTTCGGGTCCGGCCTCGCGGGAAACCGGAAAAGGACGCCCCGCCTTCCGGTACCAGTAGCGCGCGTTGCCCAGATCGCCCTCGATCAGGTGCGCGATGCCGTGCGCCCAGCATCCAGGCTGCGTGTCGTCGTTGCGCACCATTTCATGCGCCTTCTTCCAATCGCCGTGCTTCAGGTGCCGGATCGCCGTGCCGATCGTCATCCCATCCTCCACCCGAATATCATGCCTTTGCGCACTCGGCCGCGGTCAGCGTCAGGCGCCCGTGGCCATTGCATGCGCCACGTCCGCAGCGCCGGGCAGCGGCGCGACCGCGCCATAGCCCAGCGTCGCCAGCGCCGCTGCCACGTTCGCATAGCGGGCGGCAGTGAAAGGGTCGTCCCCGGCAATGACGCGCGTGACAAACGCGCCGTCGAAGCAGTCCCCGGCGCCGGTCGCGTCGACCGCGCGCACGCGCCTCCCTGGAATATGCTCGCGGCGCGCGCCATCCGACACCAGGCAGCCCTCGGGTCCGAGCTTGAGGACCACCGTCTTCGACCCGAGCGCGTGGCAGGCGTCGACGATCCGCGACAGGTCGTCGCCATCGAACAGCAGCCTGGCGTCGTCGAGACTCGGCAGCGCCCAGTCTGCGCTGCGCAGGCTCGCGAAGACGATTGCGCGCGCGCGAGCGAGCGGCCACAGCTTGAGGCGCAGGTTGGTGTCGTAGGCGATGCGCACCCCGGCGGCGCGGGCCGCGTCGATCGCCGCGAAGCAGGCGTCGCAGGCCGACGCCGAGATCGCCTGGCTGATCGCCGATACGTGAAGTACGCGTGCCGACCTGATCAGATCCAGAGGCAGCGACGCTGGCGCGAGGCGCGAAGCGGCCGATCCGCCGCGCAGATAGGTGAACTCGTGACCGTCCGCGCCATGCGACACGAAGTAGACCCCGGTCGGCCCCCCGGGGTCGATGGCCACGCCCGACGTGTCGACGTTCTCCGAACTCCACAGATCGAGCAGCCGCCGGCCGAATGGATCGTCGCCCACGCGCGTGACATACCCGGCGCGGGCGCCGAGCCGCGAGGCCGCGATCACGGTGTTCGACGTGTCTCCCCCGAAACCCTGCAGCCAGCCGCCAGGATCGTCGCGCCGAACCTGGCTGAACTCGACCATCGCCTCCCCGATAGCGACGATGTCGAGGCCATCGCTCACCCCCGGCTGCGCAGGCATCGTGCAGCTCCGGTCACGGGCTGCGCGCCGGCAGCGCGCGGAACGCGGCGGCATAGCTTGCCGCTCCCGCTCGCACGCGCTCCGGCGCGCCCGGCCGGTACAGGTTCGAGCCGGTGCCGAACCCCGCCGCGCCCTCGGCCCACCACGGCCCCATGTTGTCGGGGCGGATGCCGCCGACGGGGAACACCCGCGTCCCCTCGGGGAGCACGGCGCGCCAGGCGCGCAATGCGGCCGGGACCATCGCTTCGGCGGGGAACATCTTGAGGGCATCGGCGCCCGCGGCGAGCGCAGCGAAAGCCTCGGTCGGGGTCGCGACGCCCGGCAGGCAGATCATCTGCAGGCGCTTCGCTTCCCGCAAGATCGCGACATCGGCGTGCGGCATGACGATCAGACGGCCACCGGCGTCGCGCACCCGCGCGACATCGCCGACATCGAGCACCGTGCCCGCTCCGACGAGACAGCGGTCGCCGAAGCCTCGCGCAAGGCGGCCGATCGATTCGAAAGGCTGCGGCGAATTGAGCGGGACCTCGAGGATCCGGAATCCCTCGGCGCGGAGCGCCTCGGCGACCACCGGGATTTCTTCGGGAGTGATGCCGCGCAGCACCGCGACCAGCGGCAGGGGCACCAGGTAGTCTTCAAGCTTCATCGGCGGGCATTCTCAGGTCGGTTGAAGGGCGGTGACGAGCCCCGCGTGCAGCGCGATGCGCCAAAGCCCGTGCGCAGCCGCGTCGGGCTGGCCGGTCTCGGTGAGGATCCCGGCATCGGCCAGCGCCTGCGCGTACCGCTCGGGCAAGGTCCCGTCGCCGATGATGCGCACGCTGCCGGGATCTGCGCCAGCGCGCCGCGCCCATTCGCGCGCAGCGCGGATCTCGCGTCCGATCAGCAATCCCGACAGCCAGTCCGCGACGTCATCGGGCGCCAGCGTCCCCGCGAGCGCAAGCGTGCGCGCGCCGAAGATATCATGGGCGAGCGCGCCCGCAGCGAGCCCGCGGGCGACGCCGGCCGAGAACGACTCCTGCGCGGGTGCGCCGGGGCTACCCTCGGCGAGGCGGCCGAGCATGCTGTGCTCGATCAGCAGCGCGTAGAGCTCGCCGGTCATGAACGTCGTGAAGTCGACGACGCGGCCGTGATCGACCCGCGCCCATTTGCTGTGGGTGCCCGGGAGCACCGCCAGCACCGCGTGCTCGCCGGCATTCACGGCGCCCAGCAACTGCGTCTCCTCGCCGCGCATCACGTCGGGCACGCCCGCGGCATCGACGGTGGCGATCCCGGGAACGATCGTCAGGCGCTCGAGGCGCGTCTGTACGACGCGATCGGCAAGCGCGACGAGCGACGCCGGGCAATCGACATAGGGAGCTTCGATCCAGCCCTGGCGGCTGCCGACCATCCCACAGGCGATCAGCGGCACCGAGTCCGCACGCCAGTCGCCGAGCAACTGCGCGAGCGCGAGATCGAAGCGGCCGTTGCGCACCTGCTTGATGCCGAGCGGCGCCTTGCGCGAACCGAGGAGACGCCCCGCACCGTCGAAGCGGTACACGCGCGCGTTGGACGTGCCCCAGTCGATGGCGATCAGTGCGGTTTCGGACACGTCGGATTCCGGAACGCGCCGCGCGCGAGCGTGGCGAGCCTGCGTCAGGCTACCAGCGCTGCGCCGCTTCGGCGTCGCTCTCGCGTGCCTCGACCCAGCGATCTCCCGTCGGCGTGCGTTCCTTCTTCCAGAACGGCGCGCGGGTCTTGAGCAAGTCCATCACGTAGCGGCAGGCATCGAATGCCATCCCGCGGTGCGCGCTGGTGACGGCGACGAGCACGATCTGGTCGCCGGGTAACAGCGCCCCGACGCGATGGATGACCAGCGCATCGCGAATGTCGAAGCGCGCCCGCGCCTCGGCCACGATCTCGGCGAGCGAGGCCTCGGTCATGCCGGGGTAGTGCTCGAGGATCATGCCGTGGATGGGCGCGGACTCGTTCACGTCGCGCACCGTACCGACGAAGCTTGCGATCGCACCTACGCCGGTGTCGCTGCCGCGCAGCCTTGCGAGCTCCTGCGCGACGTCGAAATCAGCGGTCTGCACGCGCACATTCATCGCGGAAGCCGCGTCAGCCACCGGTGACGGGCGGGAACACCGCCACCTCGTCGCCGTCCTTCAGCGCGCTGCCCGGATGCGCGACGCGGTGATTGACCGCGTAGCGCACCGCCCTCCCGCCGGCGAGCTCGCCGTCCCAGGCTCCGCCACGCGAGCGCAGGGCGGCGACGACGTCGCGGACGCACGGGGACCCCTCCGAGGTCAACACCAGGCTCTCTCCCGCCGAAGCGAAGGCCTCGCGCAACCGCGCGAGGTAGACGAGTCTCACGGTGGTGGTGACGATGGCCGCGGGGGCGCAGGTCATGGGAATGTGCCGGAGGAGACGACACGCTGCCGCTGCGGCACCGCGTCGATGCCGGGATTGTACAACCGCGGGAAAGTGCGCTGCGAACCCGGTGCCGGCGGCCCCGTCCCGGCGCCGCTTCGTAGGTCGAACCTAGAACCGGAACTGCACGCCGAACTGGACCTGGTCGGACTCGGGGAGCGGCCCGGCGACCGTCTCGCCGGCGAAGCGCGGGAACCGCGCATACTCGAGCCGCAGACCCAGCGCACGGGTGACGTCGTAGCGGACGCCGACGCCGTAGTTGACACCATCGCGCAACGGCCGCGCATCACCGGGTGACAGCGCCGCCACCGCGTAGGTAGGCAATCCGTCGCGCTGCGCGTAGCCCAGGCGCCCGTAGAGCGAAAAACTGCTGAGGAACGACCAGGCCGTGTAGACGTCCGCGTTCCAGCTGTGCTCGCCGAGTCCTCGCGCCGTTGCCAGCGACAGGCCGACACCGCGCGGCGTGCCGGCGTCGAGCTGCCACAACGGGCGGCGGTCGGTCGTCGAGAACGAGCCTTCGAGCGAGACGTCGTTGGAGAACCGGTAACCGCCGAAGAGCAGGGATCGCCGTGCTGCTGCGTCGTCGGTCACCGGCGGCGCATACCGCCCCCAGGTCGATGCCAGGCGCCCGAAATTGATCCCGCCCGAATCCACGCCGTCGTCGCGCAACGCGACCCCGCCGTAGAACCCCGAGACCGGACCGCGGACACCCGCAAAGGTTTGCGCGCAAGCCGGCGCGGCAGCGAAACCCGCCACGACGAACACCACAGCAAGTATCTGATTCCTCGGCATTACTATAGACATTCCATCGAATGCCGCGCTGCCCGACACCCCGCGCGAACCCGGCCGTCGCCGCATTGGGCAGATACCGGTCGCAGAGGTTCAAGCTACTCCGCACCGGGGGGCCCGTCAATCGGCGGGCAGACGACCGGCGGCCCCCACGGCCCAGCGGCCGCATGTTCGGCGACAAACGACGCAATGGCCGGTACGTCACCGAGATCGAACAGCGCCAGGCCCGGCGGCACCGCCGCCGGGTCGTCGGTCGCCAGGGCGATGACATGGGGGTCCCCGGGGTGTAGCCGCGGCTTCCCGACTGACGGGCGCCAGACCTCGAGCTTGGGGATGGCTGCGGCCTTGTAGCCTTCGACCAGGACGATGTCGCAAGGCGAAAGCCGAGCGAGACCCTCGGCGACGCTCGCCTCGGGGGCGCCGCGCAGCTCGTGCATCAGCGCCCAGCGCTGCGCTGAGCTGACGAGCACCTCGGTGCAGCCGGCGCGCCGGTGCCGCCATGAATCCTTGCCGGGCTGGTCGATGTCGAACGCGTGATGCGCGTGCTTGATCAGCGACACGGCGAGTCCGCGTGCGACGAGAACCGGCACCAGCGCCTCGATCAGCGTCGTCTTGCCGCTACCCGACCAGCCCGCGAATCCGAATGCGCGCATTGCCTGCCGTCGACGTCGTTGCCGGTTGACCGAAGCTGACTGCGTACGCGATTCGCGCCAGGGCGCAGTCCTTGCCCGCAGCCTCGCCTGGGAGGCGAGGCCCGGATGGAGGATCGCCCTGCGCAGTCACCCCATTCACGGGAATGGTGCAATTGTAGACGGTCGGGTCGATTCCGCGTCCGCCGTGCCGGCCGCAGCGCTGCCCGATGTAGACTCCCGGAATCCTCGGCAGGGAGTGGGCATGGCGCATCCCAGCAAACCCGCGGGACGCGATTCACGATACGGACGGCACGGCGCGGTCGTTGGCGCGGTCGAGCGCGTGATCGCCGACATTCCGCCACCCGCGACGCAGCCGGCCGGTCGCCCGGGCGATCACGCGCATGCGATCGCGCGCCGCGCGGCCAAGCGCGCCGCCCTGCTCTCGGGCTCGCTGGCGCTGCCTCCCGGACCACTGGGCTTCGCGACGCTGCTGCCGGACCTGTACCTGATATGGACTACGCAGCGACAGATGGTGTCGGACATGTTCGGCGTCTACGGGATGAGCGCGGAACTGACGCGCAGCCACATGTTGTATTGCCTGTTCCGCCACGCGGCGAGCCACGTGCTGCGCGACGTCGCGGTGCGCAGCGGCCAGCGGCTGGTCGTCCGGCAGCTCTCGGGAAGCGTGCTTAGAAGCGCGCTCGGCGACGTCGGCGTCGCGGTGACACAGCGCCTCGCGGGCAGCGCAGCCGGCCGCTGGATTCCGCTCGCGGGCGCCGCGGCCGTCGGCGCCTATGCCTACTGGGACACGATGCAGGTCGCAGGTAGCGCAAGGCGCCTGCTTGTTTCGATGCCGCAGGACCGCGTGCCGCAGCCGATCCCGGCCTGAGCCGCCGATGTGCGGGCGCTACGAGCTTTCGAGCCACCCGACGGTGATCGCGTTGGCGTTCGGGCTCGCCCATGCGCCGGACCTGCGCCCGCGCTACAACATCGCGCCGACACAGCAGGTGCCGGTCGTGCGCATCGATTCGACCGGCCGCCGCGAACTGGTGCAACTGCGCTGGGGTCTCATCCCGCGCTGGGCGAAAGATCCGTCGATCGGGTCGCACATGATCAACGCACGTGCCGAGACCGTCGCCGACAAGGCCGCTTTCCGCATCCCCTACGCGAGGCACCGCTGCCTGCTACCTGCCAGCGGCTTCTACGAGTGGCAGGCAATGCCGTCCCACAAGCAGCCCGTGCACATCGGGTTGGCCGACGGGCGTCCGTTCGCAATGGCGGGGCTCTACGAACGCTGGCGCTCACCCGAGGACCGCGTGATCGACACCTGCGCGATCGTCACGACGCGCGCCAGCGACGCCTTGCGCGCGATCCACGAGCGGATGCCGGTGATCATCGCCGAGTCCGGGCATGCACGCTGGCTCGATGTCGCAAACCCCGACGTCGCCGATCTGCTCGAGCCATGGTCGGGAGAGCCGCTACTCGCCTATCCGGTGTCGACGCGCGTCAACGCCGTGGCCAACGACGACCCGACGCTGCGCGAGCCGCTGCAGCCGCCATTGCTCTAGTCGCGGCGCCCACGCGTCAGCGCCCGAACAGCTTGCCGATCGCCTTGCCCAGATCGCCCGGCAGGCCGACGCTGCCGGCCGAGGCGGCCGGTGCGCCACTGCCGACCGCAGGTGCGGGCGCTGCGGCGCCACTGATGGCCACGGCGCAGGGTTCGACCTTGCCAGCCGAGGGCGCGACGAGCGCGCGACCGAGCGCGGCGAGCCCTCCGCCCTTGCCGGCAAGGATGCCCAGGCTCGCGATCGCCTGCGCCGACTGCGCAGCGTCCACCGCGACCCTCGGCTGTGCGAACGGTCCACGAACGCGCACGAGGCCTGCGATTCGCGATACGTCGATCGAAGTGCCCTGGCGCAGCTGAGGCTGGAGCGCGAGGTCGAAGGTTTCGTTGCGAAAGTCGATCGTGCCGCTCGCGCTGACGCCGAGATCGTCGGTCTCGGCCGCGATCGAGCGGTCGACGCGAGCCACGCCGCCGACGATCGGCAGGCGCAGCACGGCGCATCGCAACTCGGTGGCCTTGCGTGCGGCGTGCAGCGGATCGAGCAGGCCGGTGACCTGCGACAGCGTCGATTCCGCGCCGCCGACGGCGCCGGTCAGCGTCGTCGGCCCGGCCACGGCCAGGATATTTCCGCTCATGCTGCTCGCGAACCGGCGCGGGGTGGTCCCCGTGCCGGCGACGTCGACACTCGCACGCAGCGCACCTCCGCCGATGTCGCCGGTGTTCCCGGCCGCCGCCGCGAGTGCCTTGAGGTCGACCCCCTGTGCAAAAATCCGCAGACGCAGCGAACGCGGTCCACCGTCCGCGTCGAACGCGACATCGCCGGTCAGTGACCCGCCGAGCGCGGCGCCCGAGGAGACTTGCAGGTCGAGCCGGCCCCCGTGCGAGACGATCCGCGCGTCGACCTTGCCGACGCGCTGGCCGCCGCGCAACTCCACCTGGCCGATCGACACCGAGCCGTCGGCATCCAGCGCCGCCACCGCCCCCAGCGGCAGCGGCGTGTCCGGTATCACCCACTTCGCGCTGCCAGCGGCCCCCTTGGCGGACGCCGACGAAGCTGCAGCACTCGATCCGCCACCTGCCAGGGACAGCGAAGGTATGTCCAGCGCGAAGACGTAGCGCGTCCCCCCTGCCGTCGAGACGGACGTCAGGCTGCCGCGTACGGCGATCGATCCCCAGGTGGCATCGAGTGCGTCGAGCGTCGTCGTGTTTCCCGATTGCGCGAGCTTGGTCGACAGCTTCACGCTGGTGCCGTCGACCTGACCTGCGACTGCGACCGGGTAGGGACCGTGCCGCGCGAGCAGAGCCTCCGCAGGACCGAGATTGCCGGAAAGCGCCACCGGGATCCCGTTGACCTTGCCGCTGAAGTCGACGGCCATCGGCGAGGTGAAGTCGCGCGCGTGCAAGCTCATCCGGTCGACCGCGATCTCGGTCGTCCTGCCGGAAGCGCCGTCGCGCCAGCTGACGGCGCCATGGTTGACGACCAGGTTCGCGATGCCGATCGCGGCCATGGCGCCTGCCGCATCCCCCGCGGCGGCCGGGGCCTTCACCGCGGCGCCGGCCGCCGTGCCGAACTCCCAGTTGCCACGCCCCTTAGGGTCGGTCTCCAATGCGATCACCGGCGCTTCGAGCACCAGCTCGACGACCTCGAAGCGGCGCCGGATCAGCGGCAGCAGGGCGACCCGCGCCTCGATGCGCCTGGCCCGGACCATCTCCTTCGCCCGACCCCACCGCGCGTTGCCGAAACTGACGTCGCCGAGGACCACGCTGGGCTCCAGCGACAGCTTGAGCTCGACCGGCCCGGCGATGTCGAGCTCGCGCCCGGTCATCGCCTTGATGCGCGCCTGCACCGGAGCGACCAGCGCGCGCGGGTCGACGGTCGCGACCGCGATCGCCGCGGCGAGCAAGACGAGTACCGTGATCCCGGCGGCGACGCCGAGGATGATCAGGGCCGTGCGTCGCATGGCCGCATTCTATGCCGCACTGCGCCAGCCCTCACCCGCCTCGCGCGCGCCCGATGCCGCCTCCTCCGCGTTGGAAGAGGGATCGACTGGAGGTGCCACGCTAGCGCAGCGACGCGTTGACGCCGCCCAGCACCGCGTTGCCCGGGACGAGGTCCGCATCCGTCAGCGCGTTGAGCGGCGCGTCGACCGTCTGCAGCGCGGCGTGCATGTCGTCGCTGTCGGTGTGGAGATAGAGAAGCCCGGTGACGACCTCGCCCCTCGCCCGATGCGCTTCGAGGAACGACATCGCCCGCACCTTGTCCGAAGGTTCGTAGCCAGCATCGAGCTTGCGCAGCCGAAGCGTGCCGCCGTCGTGCAGCACGACATCGCGCGCGCCCCCTTCCGGGTACTCGACGCCGATCGGCTCGCGCTCCAGCATGAAATCCAGGCGGTTGACCGCCTCGTTGTGCTCGCGCACGTAGTCGTAGCTCTTGGTGGATCCAGGATGGTTGTTGAATGCGACGCAGGGGCTGATGACGTCGATGAATGCCGCGCCGCGATGCATGACCGCCGCCTTGATCAGCGGAACCAATTGCGCCTTGTCGCCCGAGAAGCCGCGCGCGACGAAGGTGGCGCCGAGCGCAAGCGCCAGCAGCACGAGGTCGATCGGCTCGTCGTTGTTCGCCGCGCCGCGCTTGCTGCGGCTTCCACGGTCCGCGGTGGCGGAGAACTGCCCTTTGGTCAGGCCGTAGACGCCGTTGTTCTCTACGATGTAGACCATGTTCACGCCACGGCGCAGCACGTGCGCGAACTGACCGAGCCCGATCGAAGCCGAGTCCCCGTCACCCGAGACGCCGAGGTAGATCAGGTCGCGGTTGGCGAGCGCCGCCCCGGTCAGAACCGAAGGCATCCGCCCGTGCACGCTGTTGAACCCGTGCGAATTGCCCAGGAAATAGGTCGGGGTCTTCGACGAGCAGCCGATGCCCGACAGCTTGGCGACCCGGTGCGGCGCGATGTCGAGGTCGAAGAACGCCTGGATGATCGCGGCGGAGATCGAATCGTGGCCACAGCCCGCGCACAGTGTCGAGATCGCGCCTTCGTAGTCGCGGCGCGTATAGCCCAACGCGTTCTTCGGCAGCTCGGGATGGTGCAATCGCGGCTTGGCGAGGTAGGTCATGGGTCAGGAGACCTTCCTGATTCCGGGCCGCTGGAACCCCATCCCAGGGACGAACTGCCGGGCCCGCTCGGTGATCTCGCCCGTGATCATCCGCTCGGTGACCGGGGTCCCGTCGTAGTGCAGCACCGAGGAAAGCCGGGCCGGGTCGATGCTGCATTCATTGACGAGGAGCATCTTGAGCTGGGCGTCGCGGTTCTGCTCGACGACGAACACGTGCTCGTGAGCCGCGATGAACTCGGCGACCGCGTCGTGGAAGGGAAACGCGCGGATGCGCATGCGGTCGAGGTGGATGCCTCGCCGCTCGAGCTCGGCCAGCGACTCGGCCATCGCCGCGCCGGTCGATCCGAACCAGATGACCCCGGCCCTCGTCGGCTGGGACGCGTCGGTGATCTCGGGCCTCGGCAACATCGCGCGCGCGGTTTCGAACTTGCGCAGCAGCCGCTGCATGTTGTCGACGTAGGCCGGCCCCTCCTCGGTATACCGCGCATAGCGGTCCTTGGTGGTGCCGCGCGTGAAATAGCCGCCTTTGGACGGGTGAGCGCCGGGGTAGGTTCGCCACGGAATGCCGTCGCCGTCGACATCGAGATAGCGGCCGAAATCGCGACCGGCATCGAGTTCCTGCGCCGTCATCACCTTGCCGCGATCCATCGCCTTGTCATCATCCCACGCCAGAGGCTCGCACAGCCAGTCCTGCATGCCGATGTCGAGGTCGAGCATGACGAACACCGGCGTCTGCAGGCGGTCGGCGAGGTCGAACGCAAGCGCGCCGAGCTCGAAGCACTCGCGGGGATCCTCGGGGAAGAGCAGCACGTGCCGGGTGTCGCCGTGCGACGCGTATGCGCAAGAAAGGAGATCGGCCTGCTGCGTGCGGGTCGGCATCCCGGTCGAGGGGCTGCCTCGCTGGACATCGAACAGCACGGCGGGAATCTCGGCGAAATAGGCGAGCCCGAGGAACTCCTGCATCAGCGAGATGCCCGGGCCCGAGGTTGCCGTGAACGCCCGCGCGCCGTTCCAGGCCGCGCCGATCACGATGCCGATCGACGCGAGCTCGTCCTCGGCCTGCACGATCGCATAGCGCCGGCGACCGGTCGACGGATCGGTGCGGAACTTGCCGCACCACTTCGCGAAGCTCTCGGCCAGCGATGAGGATGGGGTGATCGGATACCAGGCGGCGACTGTCGCGCCGCCGTAGAGCGCGCCGAGCGCCGCCGCCGAATTGCCGTCGACGAAGATCCGATTGCCGACGCAATCGCGCCGCTCGACGCGCAAGCCAAGCGGGCAATCGAAGCTCCCGAGCGCGTGCTCGCGGCCCAGTGCCAGCGCCTTGCGATTGGAATCGAGCAGCGCCTCCTTGCCGCGGTATTGCTCGGCGAGCAGGCGCTCGATCTCGGCGACGTCGATGCCGAACAGGGCCGACAACGCCCCGAGATAGATGATGTTCTCGAACAGCTGGCGCTGCCGCGGATCCGCGTACTGCGCGTTGCAGATCGCGGTGAGCGGCATGCCCAGTGCCGTGACGTCCTCGCGGAACTTCGACGCGGGCAAAGGCTTGGTCGAATCGTGGAACAGGTAGCCGCCGGACTCGATCTCCGCGACGTCCTTGTCCCAGGTCTGCGGGTTCATCGCGACCATGAAATCGACGCCCCCGCGCCGGCCGCGCCAGCCGGCCTCGACGATGCGCACCTCGTACCACGTCGGAAGACCCTGGATGTTCGACGGAAAGATGTTGCGCGCTGCCACGGGCACGCCCATGCGCAGGATCGCGCGGGCGAACAGGCCGTTCGCGGACGCAGAACCCGATCCGTTCACGTTCGCGAACTTGACGACGAAGTCGTTGACGCGCGCGAGCGGGGCAGGATGCACGGTCGCCATCGCGTTCTCAGTCGGCGGCCAACGCGCCGATGGCGGCGCCATCGGCGTCGCTCGCTGCGCGCACCCGGTCGCCGGCATGTGCGCAATCGAGGAGGAACCTCTGCATGTCCCAGGCGCCGGTCGGGCAGCGCTCGGCGCACAGGCCGCAATGCAGGCAGACGTCCTCGTCCTTGGCCATCACGCGCCCGGTCTTCACCGGCGCGGAGACGTAGAGGTCCTGGGCGACGTCGTGCGCCGGCGCCGAGAGTCGCGTGCGCAGGTCCGCCTCGGGGCCGTTGGTCGTGAACGTGATGCAATCCATCGGGCAGATGTCGACGCAGGCATCGCATTCGATGCACAGCCGGTCGCTGAACACCGTCTGCACGTCGCAGTTGAGGCAACGCTGCGCTTCCGCGAAGGCGACGCGGGGATCGAAACCCAGCTCGACCTCGGCGCGGATGTCCTTCAGCGCGATGACGGTGTCCTTCAGGGGCACGCGGTAGCGCCGATCGGCGTGGATCGCGTTGTCGTAGCTCCACTCGTGGATGCCCATCTTCTGCGACAGCAGGTTCACGTGCGGCGGGGGCCGGTTCGAAAGCGCCTCGCCGCGGCAATGGAGGTCGATCGAGATCGCGGCGTCGTGCCCGTGCGCGACCGCCCAGATGATGTTCTTGGGGCCGAATGCGGCATCGCCTCCGAAGAACACTCCCGGCAGCGTCGAGGCCATCGTCGTCCGATCGACGACCGGCATCCCCTGGTCGTCGAAAGCGAGCCCGAGGTCGCGCTCGATCCACGGAAACGCGTTCTCCTGCCCGATCGCGACCAGCACGTCGTCGCAGGGGAAATGGATCGGGGGTTCGCCAGTCGGCACGAGCTGCCGCCGGCCGCGCGCGTCGACCCCCGGAGCGACCTTCTGGAAGCTGACGCCGGTCAGCTTTCCGCGCTCGTGGGCGAATTCGAGGGGCACGAAATAGTTGTGGATCGGGATGCCTTCGTGCATCGCATCTTCCTTCTCCCAGGGCGATGCCTTCATCTCTTCGAAGCCCGAGCGCACGACGACCTGCACGTCCTCGCCCCCCAGGCGGCGTGAGCTGCGGCAGCAGTCCATCGCCGTGTTGCCCCCACCCAGCACGACGACGCGCCGGCCGATCTGCGTCGTGTGCCCGAACGACACCGACGACAGCCAGTCGATGCCGATATGGATGTTCGCGGCCGCTTCGCGCCGGCCAGGGATGTCGAGGTCGCGACCGCGCGGCGCGCCGCTGCCGGCGAACACCGCATCGAAGGGTCCTCCAACCGCGCCGGCGAGGAGCTCCGCGAGAGAATCGATGCGCGTGCCGCCCCGGAACTCGATGCCCTGGTCCAGCACGTAGCCGACCTCCTCGTCGATCACGCGGTCGGGAAGGCGAAACTTGGGAATCTGCGTGCGCATCATGCCGCCGGCCTGCGGGTCGGCGTCGAACACGATGCACTCGTAACCCAGCGGCGCAAGATCGCGCGCGGCCGTCAGCGAGGCCGGCCCGGCACCGACCAGCGCAACGCGCTTGCCGCTGCGAAATGTCGTCCGCGGCAGCAGCCGTGGCCGAACGTCCTCCTTGTAGTCGGCAGCAACGCGCTTCAGGCGGCAGATCGCGACCGGCTCGGGTTTCGCCACGTTCTTCCGATGCTCAGGCGAGCCCGCCTCGACGCGACCGCGCCGGCACGCAGGCTCGCAGGGACGGTCGCAGGTGCGCCCGAGAATCCCGGGAAAGACGTTCGAGCGCCAGTTGACGATGTAGGCGTCACCGTAGCGCCCTGCCGCGATCAGGCGGATATATTCGGGAACGGGCGTATGGGCGGGACATGCCCACTGGCAATCGACGACCTTGTGGAAGTAATCGGGACGCGTGGTATCCGTCGGATCCAAACAGGCTCCTGTGCACGATGCATGCCGCCCCGAGGTACCGGCCGCGTCGACTGGGTCGCTGACGCCCCGTCCTCACGGGCCGTTGCCATGCTACGCCGCCGGACCATGCAAGAAAAGCGCCTGCGGCCGTGGCAGCCGACGAACGCGCACCGTGTTGCAGCGGCGCAGCGGCGGCGGCCGGGACGACTGCGCTAGAATCGACGTCGCGCCCCACGCCTTGCCCCGGTCCGCCCACCTCGTGGCGGCCAGGCGTCCCGGCTCCGACGGCGTCCTCCTGCGATGAACGCACCCGAAACCTCGCCGATCCGACTGACGCAGTATGCGCATGGCGGAGGCTGCGGCTGCAAGATCGCACCCGGCGTCCTGCAGGACATCCTCGACGGCGTCCCCGGGTCGATCGTCCCCAAGGACCTGCTGGTCGGCATCGAAACTGCGGACGACGCGGCGGCCTGGCGAGTGAACGATCGGCAGGCGATCGTCGCGACGACCGATTTCTTCATGCCGATCGTCGACGATCCGTTCGATTTCGGGGCGATCGCCGCGACCAACGCGATCTCGGATGTCTACGCGATGGGCGCGACGCCGCTGTTCGCGCTGGCCGTCGTCGGCATGCCCGTCGACAAGCTGCCAGTCGAGGTGATACGGAGCATCCTCGCCGGCGGCGCTTCGGTGTGCGCAGCTGCGGGTATTCCGGTCGCCGGGGGCCACACGATCGACTCTGCCGAACCAATCTACGGGCTCGTCGCCATCGGCATCGTCGATCCGCGGCATCTCAAGCGCAACTGCGGTGCGCGTCCGGGCGACCGCATCGTCCTCGGCAAACCGCTGGGTGTCGGCGTTTACAGCGCAGCGCTCAAGCGCGCCACCCTGTCGGCAGACGGGTACCGGACGATGATCGCCAGCACGACCAAGCTCAACATCCCTGGAATCGCACTCGCCGCGATGGACGCCGTCCATGCGCTGACCGACGTGACCGGTTTCGGACTGCTCGGCCACCTGCTCGAAGTGTGCCGCGGCTCGCAGGCCGGCGCCCTGCTCGACCTGGCGCAGGTTCCGCTGCACCCTGGAGTGGTCGACCTCGCGCGCAGTGGCTGCATCACCGGTGCATCGGGTCGCAACTGGGCGAGCTACGGGTCGCAGGTCTCGCTCGCTCCAGGCATCGGCGATGTCGAACGCGCCCTCCTGACCGACCCCCAGACCTCGGGCGGGCTCCTGGTCGCCTGCGCGCCGGAGGCGACCGAAGCGGTGCTTGCTGCGTTCTCCTGCGACGGGTTCACCGCGGCGGCGGTCATCGGCGAATTCGCCGCAGGCCCCCCCGGAATCGTCGTCCGATGACCGGCACCGCAGTGCGCGCGAGCGCGCCGCGGGGCAGTCTCGCACGACTTTATCGCGACGTCCGCGCCCATACTGAGGCACTGGTCGCGCCGCTGTCGGCGGAGGATTGCGCGCTGCAATCGATGCCCGACGCGAGCCCCGCCAAGTGGCACCTCGCGCACACGACGTGGTTCTTCGAGACCTTGGTGATCGAGCCGCGCGTGCCCGGCTATCGCGTGTTCGATCCCGCCTACCGGGTGCTGTTCAACTCGTATTACGAGGCGGTCGGCGAGCGCCCTCCGCGTACCGAGCGCGGCATGCTGTCGCGACCGGGACTGGCGACGATCCTCGCCTATCGCGCGCATGTCGATCGCGCGATCGGGCACTGTCTCGAGGCCGCCCGCAGCGATCGCGCAGTGGCCGGGCTAATCGAGCTCGGCATCAATCACGAGCAGCAGCATCAGGAACTTCTCCTCACCGATATCCTTCATCTGCTTTCCCGCAATCCACTGCGCCCGGCGTACGCGACCCCGGTGAGTTCCGTGCGGACGCGGCCTCCAGTCGGTTCGCGGTGGCTGAGGCTTGCGGGAGGCCTTGCGCAGATCGGTCACGACGGCGCCGGATTCGCTTTCGACAACGAGACGCCGCGCCACCGTGTCCTGATCGGGACCTTCGAGATCGCGGCGCGGCCGGTCAGCAACGGCGAATACGCGGCATTCATCGACGAGGGCGGCTACGGGCGCCCCGACGTCTGGCTCGCCCTGGGGTGGGAGACGCTGCGCGATCGCAAGTGGTCGGCACCGCTGTACTGGGAGCGGCGCGAGGGTCGCTGGTGGGCGTTCACGCTGCAGGGCATGACCGAGCTCGACCCCGATGCGCCGGTCGAGCACCTGAGCTACTTCGAAGCTGACGCGTACGCGCGCTGGGCAGGCGCGCGGCTGCCGACGGAGTTCGAATGGGAGGCGGCGATGACCGGTACGACGCGTGGTGGCGCATTCGGCGCTGGCGATGCAGCCGGCACCGCGTCGAGGCTGCGCGGCGCAGGCACAATGCGTACCGGCGTGGTCTGGGAGTGGACCGCGTCCGCTTACGCGCCCTATCCGGGCTTCCGCGCAGCCGCCGGTGCCGTGGGTGAATACAACGGAAAATTCATGTGCAACCAGTACGTGCTGCGGGGCGGGTCGGTCGCGACGCCTTCGGGGCACGCGCGAATCACCTATCGCAACTACTTCGCCCCGGAGTCCCGGTGGCAATTCAGCGGCGTTCGCCTGGCGCGCGATGTCGACCCGGGCACGCCGCGTCCTTCGCCCAGGGGCGACCCTCGCCATCCGCGCGAGAATCGGCCCGGGTGACGGAAGGCGTCATTGGGCGTAGAAGACGAGGAAATCCCCGGCGTCGTCCTGCCAGCGGTGCACGCGCTCGAAACCCGCGCGATCGAGCATCGTCGCGAACTGCAGCGGCGTGTACTTGTAAGCGTTCTCGGTGTGAATGAGCTCGCCTACCCCGAACCTGCGGGCAATGCCTTCGATATGCACCGTCTGCACGCGGCGGGCCTCGAGGTGCATCGCGACGCGCCCGAGGTCCTCGTCGTAGCTCGCGACGTGGTCGAACGCCGCCGGATCGAAACCGGTGCCCAGGACCCGGTTCACGTGGTTGAGCACGTTGCGGTTGAACGCCGCGGTGACGCCCGCGCCATCGGCGTAGGCCGCATGGAGGCGCCGGGGGTCTTTGCGCGTGTCGACGCCGATCAGCAGGCCACTGCCGGGGGCAACCCGGCAGTGGCGCCGTATCGACCGCAGGAATCGCTCGGCCTCCTCCGGCAGGAAGTTCCCGATCGACGAGCCGGGGTAGAAGAACGTCGCCGGTCGCGCGCGGAGAATCCGGTGCAGGTCGAGCCCAGTCGTGAAATCGGTCACGACGCCGAGCACCTCGATCGAAGGATGCCCGGCCGCGAGCCGCCCGAGGGCACCCGCGAGCGCGCCCTCGGCGATGTCGACTGCGACATAGCGGCGCGGCGACAGCCAGGGGATCCACGCTGCCGCCTTGCGGCAGTCGCCGGCCCCCAGGTCGACGAGCTGCTTGCCCGTCCCTGCGGCAGCGACGATTTCGCTCCGGTGCCGCTCGAAGATGGCGGCCTCGGTCCGGGTCGGGTAATACTCGGGCAGTTCGCAAATTGCGCCGAACAATGCGCAACCGGCCGGATCGTAGAGATACCGCGGAGCGATCGATGCGCGCGTCGCCAGCAGGCCCGCGACCAGCGCCTTGCGCTCGGCAGCCGCATCCTGAAGATCGCGCAGGACGAGCCGGCTGCCGGCCTCGCCGCTGCGCGGCGGTCCATCCGGCGCAACGTCCGATCGAGAAGGCTCGGCTCGAAGCAGCATGGTCATTCCCCCGCGCCCGACATCGGTGACGGCGAACGGCTGCCCGGACGCCCCGTTACCCGCGACGGCCATTGGCCGCCTCGGCCCCTAGCGCGAGGACCCGCGCGGCGGAGCACAATTGACTTTCGCAGGTCGCATCATCTGGGAACGGGCGAGGCGTGGACGGGAATGGAAGGATAAACCCGCAGTCGTGGTAATCGTCAACGTCACCCGGAACGACGACGTCGTGGCCTGGGCCGGCCACTTTGCGTTCGGGACGGGCCGCACCGCTTCCCCTCGACGGGTACTTCGGCGAGCCCAACGGCGGGCAGTCATGGCACCGGGCGTCGCTCATCCTTCCGCGCGCTACTCGCCTGGCCCGGCGCGGCGTCCGCGTATCGCGGCGCGATAGGCAAGGAGCGCCGCGACGCCCGTGGCCGCCAGTGCGTAGAGCGCGACGCGGCGCGTGTGGTCCAAGGAAAACAGGAGCGTGACCATCACGGGCGCAATCGCTTTCAGCATGAACTGCGGTCGCGCCAGCCGACCGAGCAGCGCACCGTAGTCGCGCTGCCCGAAGAGCTCCGCGGGGACCGTGCCGCGCACGATCGTCATGACGCCGTTGCTCCATCCGTACAGAAGCGCGAACGCGAGCGCCATGATCCACGTGCCATGCACGACCGGCAGCACGACCACGGCCAGCGCCATCAGCACGAAGGCCAGCGTGCCGACCGCGAGCTGCCGCATCCGATGCGAGAAAGTGAATTCCATGATGCGCCCGGCAACCTGCATCGGGCCGATCATCGCCCCGACCAGCACCGCGTCGTGTGCGCTGATCCCCCCTGCTCCGAGCAGGGTCACCAGATGCGCCGACACTGCGGAGGATAGAAACGCCGTGAGCGAAAGCGCCGAGGCGAGCCACGCGAATGTCGCGCGCCCGGCGATGGCAGGGGCTGTCGGTGCCCGGGGCGCGGGCCGCTGCGCGCGCTCGCCTCGCGACGGGACGAACGCGACGTGCAGGGGCAGGCAAACGCACAGGTTCAGTGCTGCATGCACGGCAAATGCGCCGCGCCAGCCGCGCGTCTCGAGCAGGTATTGCGAAAGGGGCCAGAACACGGTACTCGCGAAACCCCCGAACAGTGTCAACGCGGTCACCGCCGTGCGGTAGCGGCTTCCGGCGCTGCGATGCAGCGTCGCGAACGCCGCATCGTAGAGGCACATCGCCATGGCCGCGCCCGCGACGAGCCACCCGGCGAGCATCATCTCGCCGTTGGCCGCCGCGGCGAGCATCGCGCATGCGGTGGCACCGAGCACCGAGCCGAGGCCGAGCACGCCCCGGCCGCCGTGGCCATCGATCCGGCGTCCGGCCCAGGGCGCGAGCAGTCCCGAGACCAGCAGCCCCGCGGTGAAGCTGCCGTAGAGCCCGACCTCCGGAACGCCCAGCGCCTTGGCCATCGGCGGCCCGAGGACTGCGATCGTATAGAACAGCGTGCCCCAGGAAACGACCTGCGTGATGCCGAGCGCGCAGACCAGTCGCGTCAGCGCGCCCACGCGCAGGTTCAACGGTGCCTGAAGTCCGGCTTGCGTTTTTCGACGAACGCGCGCATGCCTTCCTTCTGGTCGTCGAGGGCGAACGTCGAATGAAACTCGCGACGCTCGAACGCGAGTCCCTCGGTCAGCGACGACTCGTAGGCGCGGTTGATGGCCTCCTTGACCTTCATGACGACGGGCAGCGAGAACGATGCGATCTTCGCGGCGAGCGCGAGCACCTCGCGCTCGAGGTCGGCGGCCGGCACCACGCGGGCAACGAGTCCCGCGCGCTCGGCCTCCTCGGCCCCGACCATCCTGCCGGTCAGGCACCATTCCATCGCCTTGGACTTCCCCACGGCGCGGGGCAGGCGCTGCGTTCCGCCGAAGCCCGGCATCGTGCCGATCGTGATCTCGGGCTGCCCGAACCTGGCGCTGTCGGCGGCGACGATGAGGTCGCAGGCCATCGCGAGCTCGCAGCCTCCGCCGAGCGCATAGCCTGCCACCGCGGCGATCACGGGCTTGCGCACGCGGCGGATCGACTCCCAGTCCCGCGTGATGTAGTCGTCGCCGTAGACCTTGGCGTAGGTCCAGTCGGCCATTGCGCCGATGTCGGCGCCGGCGGCAAACGCCTTGTCATTGCCGGTGACGATCATGCAGCCGATCGCCGGATCGTCGTCGAAGGCCAGCAGCGCGTCGCAGATCTCGCGTGCAACGGCATTGTTCAGCGCATTCATCCGCTGGGGGCGGTTGATCCGCACGAGCGCGACCCGCTCGCGTACCTCGGGAAGAACGTGTTCGGGCATGACGATTCGCTTTCGTGCCGGGAGACGAGGGTTTCGGGAGCTGCAAGCGTACCGGTAATCGCAGCCCCGGGCTAGGATCGACGGCACGCCCCTGATGCTGGACGGCGCCCGGACGGCGGGGGTAGCAGACCTTGCGACCGTTGCGCCCGCGGCATCGGGTTGCGCCGGCGCGGCGGAGATTTGCGACGCGGCGGATGCGACGCGGTCACCCGAGCTGGCGCTTGTCGACGACTCGGCGCGACTTCCCGACCGAGCGCTCGATGCCGCCGCTCTGCAGCACGCGCACCGCGGCACTGACTCCGATCAGGCTCTTCACCAGATGCGCGAGGCGCTCGCCCGCTGCGGTGCCGTCGGCACTGCCCGCCGCGGGCGCGCGCTCGACGAGGATCGTCATCTCGTCGAGGCTCCCCGGGCGGGTGATCTCGACCTGGTAGTGCGGCGCGAGCATCGGGTCGCGCAGGATCAGCTCCTCGATCTGCGTCGGGAAGACGTTGACTCCGCGGATGATCATCATGTCGTCGGAGCGGCCGGTGATCTTCTCGATCCTGCGCATCGTTCGCGCCGTTGCGGGCAACAGCCGCGTCAGGTCGCGGGTCCGGTAGCGAATGACCGGCATCGCCTCCTTGGTCAGCGACGTGAACACGAGCTCGCCCTTCTCGCCCTGAGGAAGGACCTTACCGGTCGCGGGGTCGATGATCTCAGGATAGAAATGATCCTCCCAGACGGTGAGCCCGTCCTTGGTCTCGACGCACTCCTGTGCGACGCCGGGACCGATCACCTCGGACAGCCCGTAGATGTCGATCGCATCCATGCCCACCAGCGCCTCGAGCTTCGCACGCATCGTCGGTGTCCAGGGTTCAGCGCCGAAGATGCCGACCGACAGCGAACTCGCGCGCGGATCGAGGCCCTGGCGCTGCATTTCCTCGATAATCGCCAGCATGTACGACGGCGTCACCATGATGATGTCGGGACGAAAGTCGTTGATCAGCTGCACCTGCTTCTCGGTCTGGCCGCCCGACATCGGGATCACCGTGCAGCCGAGCTTCTCGGCCCCGTAGTGCGCCCCGAGCCCGCCGGTGAACAGTCCATAGCCGTAGGCGACGTGCACGATGTCGCCGGGGCGCCCGCCGGCGGCCCGGATCGAGCGGGCCATCGCGCCGGCCCAGGTGTCGATGTCAGCCTTCGTATACCCGACGACCGTGGGCTTGCCGGTCGTCCCCGACGACGCGTGGATGCGCACCACGCGCTCGCGCGGCACCGCGAACATGCCGAACGGATAGTGATCGCGCAGGTCCGATTTGACGGTGTAGGGGAATCTTGCCAGGTCGGCAAGCTCCCGGCAGTCCGCCGGGTGCGCACCCGCCCGGTCGAAAGCCTGCCGGTAATGCGCGACATTGTCGTAGGCGTGGCGCAGCGACCATTGCAGGCGCGAAAGCTGCAGCGCCTCGAGCTCGTCGCGGCTCGCGGTCTCGATCGGTTCGAGATCGCCCGGACGCGGTGACTTGACCGGCATGGGTGTTCTCCTTGCTGTGGCCGGCGTCACTGCGCCGGCGTCACTGCGCCGGCGGCTCGTCGACGACCTGCCCGTCGATCCGGTAGCTCTTGCCGCGAAACATGGCGACCATCCTGCCGTGCTGATCGCGCACCTCGACGTCGTAGACCCCGGTCCGACCGCTGCGGCTGCGCTCGGTCCCCGTCGCCCGCAGCATGTCGCCCGCATGGACCGGCGCGATATAGTCGATCGAGCAGCCCTGCGCGACGGTGTTGCGGTTGTGGCTGTTGCACGCGAAGGCGAACGTGCTGTCGGCGAGCAGGAAGATGTAGCCGCCGTGGCAGATCGCGTGGCCGTTCAGCATGTCGGGGCGCACGCTCATCGTGAGCTCGGAGCAGCCGGGCGCGATGCTTTCGAGGCGCATGCCCAGCGCTTTCGACGCGGCGTCCCTCGCGAGCATCGCGCGGCCGACCCGCTCGGCGAGCAACTGAGCCGCCTGCGGAGGCGGCCCGGCCTCGCGGCCGTGGCCGCGGGCGGGACCCTCCCGGTCGCCCCGAGCCGTCACCTCGCGACCGTTTCCGATGCCGCGCCGCCACGATCGAAGCCGGCACCCGAAAGACTCTCCGCGCCCGCCTGACGGCGTGCGATCAGCGGAGCGAGCCGGTACCGGTCCTCTCCGTAATGAGCCGCGAGGTTCGCAATGGCTTCGCCGACGCGCGCGACGCCGATGGCATCAGCCCATTCGAGCGGACCACGCGGATAGTTGACGCCCTTGCGCATCGCGACATCGACGTCGCCCGCCGAGGCAATCCCCATCGTCACCGCATCGGCCGCCTCGTTCGCGAGCATCGCCACCGTGCGCAGCACCGCCAGCGCCGCGGCATCGTCCAGTCTCGAAACAGCGATGCCGGTGGCCTGCAGCGCGCCGACGGCAGCAGCGAAAGCCGCGCCGTCGCAGCCGTCGGCGCACGCAACCGCGAGGCGCGCGCAGCTGCCGTAGTCGAGCGCGAGGTCGAACAGCACCAGGTTGCGCGTACCGGTCGCCGCGGCTCTCGCGGTGGCCGTGCGGCCGTCGCTCAGCGCGAGCCATGCGTCGCCGATCGCCATCACGCCGTCGGGGAACGCGGTATGCGGCGACTGCCGGTCGACCGCGATTCCGGCGCGCACGATCCTCTCGACCAGCGGTGCGGCGATTCCCGGCCCGCCGTGGAGCACGACTCGCTCCGGCGCGGGCCTTGGAGCCTCGCTGTCTGCGACGGGTCGCGCGGCGTCCGCCCCGTAATCGAAAAAGCCGCGGCCGCTCTTCCTGCCGAGGTATCCCGCCGCAACGCGCTCGTGCTGCAGCAGCGACGGCACGTAGCGTGGATCGTTGAAATGCGCCTCCCAAATGCTGCGCGTGACCGCGAAGTTCACATCGTTCCCGATCAGGTCCATCAGCTCGAATGGTCCCATCCTGAATCCGCCGGCTTCCCGCATCAGCGCATCGAGCGTGCCTGCGTCGGCGGCGCGCTCCGCGAGCAGGCGCAGCGCCTCGCCGTAGAATGGCCGCGCGCAACGATTGACGATGAACCCCGGGGTCGATTTGGCGTGGACCGGCTGCTTGCCCCAGGCGATCGCGGTCGCGTGCACAGCATCGGCGACCGCGGGGTCGGTCGCAAGTCCGCTGATGACCTCGACCAGCTCCATCAGCGGGGCCGGGTTGAAGAAGTGCATGCCGGCGATGCGTCCGGGCGATTTCATTCCGGCGGCGAGTGCGGTGATCGATAGCGACGACGTGTTGGACGCGAGGATCGCGGTCCGCGGCACGATCACCTCGAGCTCGCGCAGCAGCGTGCGCTTGGTTTCGAGGTCCTCGACGATAGCCTCGACGACGAGGCCCGCGCTGACGCAGTCGCCGAGCGCATGGACCGGCGCGATCCGCGCGGTCGCCTCCGAGGCGGCGACAGCGTCCATCCGGCCCTTGGCGGCAAGGCCGGCGAGCGTCTGGCCGATCGCATCGCGTGCCCGTTCCGCAGCCCCGATCCGCGTATCGAACAGGCGCACCGAGTGCCCTGCCTGGGCGGCCACCTGCGCGATTCCGCTCCCCATCGCCCCGGCGCCGATGACGGCGACGGTCGCCCCGCGCGAAAGCGCCGCGGCCACGTCAGCGACCGGAGAACAGGGGCGCCCGCTTTTCCAGGAATGCGGCGACGCCTTCGCGATAGTCGGGACCGAACCCGAGCTCGCGCTGGAGGTCCCGCTCCAGGTCGAGCTGCTGCTCCAGCGCGTTGCCCGCCGAAGCGTGCATTGCGCGCTTGAGCGCCGCGAAGCCGCGGGTCGACGACTGCGCGAGTTGCGCGACCAGTGCGTCGACGGCTGGGACGAGCTGGTCGTCATCGACGCACTTCCATATCAGGCCCCAAGCCGCAGCCTGCTCCGCGGGAATCCGGTCGCCCAGCATCGCGAGTCCCATCGCCCGCGCGCTTCCGACGAGGCGCGGCAGGAAGTAGGTCCCCCCCGAGTCGGGAACGAGCCCGATCCTGCAGAAGGCCTGGATGAAGCTGGCCGATCGGCAGGCGACGACCAGGTCGCAGGCGAGCGCGAGGTTGGCGCCGGCGCCGGCCGCCACGCCGTTGACCGCGCAGACGACCGGCAACGGCAGGTTGCGCAGCGCGAGCACCAGCGGCCGGTAGTTGCTCTCGATCGACTCGCCGAGGTCGACCGGCGCGGCGCCTGGCGCGACGGCGCGGTCGGCGAGGTCCTGGCCGGCGCAAAAACCGCGTCCGGCACCGGTCAGGAGCAGCGTGCGCATCGCGGGGTCGGCGGCGACGCGTGCCAGGGCGTCGCGCAACTCGGCGTGCATCTGTCCGGTGAAGCTGTTGAGCCGGTCGGGCCGGTTCAGGGTGACGCGGGCGATTCCTTGGCCCGTCTCGAAGCGGATCTGCTCGTACTTCATGCGTGCGCCCGATGCTGGACGACGTGGAATCGATTCGCGACGTAGGCCGCGTCGGTCAACGCGGCATTCGCGGCGGGATTCGCCCCGGTGCCGTGGAAATCGGAAAATGCCGCCGACTGGTTCACGAAAACGCCCCCGGTCAGGTTGATCGACAGCGCGACGCCGACGTCCTCGGCAACCTCGATCGCGCGCTCGATCACGTCGTCCTTCGCCGAATAGACGGCCATGGTCAACGCCCCATGGCCGATCACCGCGTCACGCGCGATCGCGAGGCTTTCGGCCGTGCTGTCGGTGGCAATGAGGAAAGAGATCGGGCCGAACCACTCGTTCAGATAGGTCGCGCGATCGGCCTTCGACAGCTTGACGATCAATGGAGTTCGCACGGTGGCCTCGGGGAACTGCCCGTGCACGATCGAGCGCGTGTCGAGCACGATCGTGCCCAGCGAGCGAGCCGCCTCGAGCCTGCGCAGCACGCCGTCACTCTGCACGGCGCCCAGCACCT
>DASYXO010000020.1:0-1604 GCA_035934825.1 Casimicrobiaceae bacterium | reverse complement strand
AGCGCGATGCGCGGACGCGACGGGGGCGTGCCGAGCCGCGGCGCGGCGAAGGCCGACGCGGTGGCGCGGCGGCGCGACGCTTCCTCCATCGCCTCGATCGCGGCGCGGGC
The DNA here is from genome assembly GCA_035934825.1 of Casimicrobiaceae bacterium. Classification (GTDB taxonomy): domain Bacteria; phylum Pseudomonadota; class Gammaproteobacteria; order Burkholderiales; family Casimicrobiaceae; genus VBCG01. Next base: position 1,494 of record DASYXO010000020.1, on the reverse strand, counting down.
CACGTTGTCCCACGAGAACCGGCGCGAGCGGACGAGGTTGGCGGCACCGAGCTCGCGACGGCGCTCGGGGGCACCCAGCAGCTCACGCAGCATCCACGTCAGATCGGCGTGCTCGGTCGGATCGAACAGCACGTCGCTGCGCCCGACGATCTCCGGCATGCTCGACACGTTCGACGCGATGACGCAAGCACCGCAGGTCATCGCTTCCAGCAGCGGCAGGCCGAAGCCTTCGTACAGCGAAGGCAACACGAACAGGTCGCAGATGTTGTAGAGGAGGTTCAGGTCCTCGTCGGGGACGTAGCCGAGCAGCGCGACGTCCTGCGCAATGCCGAGCTCCCGGGCGCGCTCGGCGAGCCTGCGCTGCGCACCCAGGTCGAGGCCCGAGACGATCACGAGCTGGACCTCGGTGCGCATCGCGGCCGGCAGCGCCGCGTAGGCACTCAACAGGAACTCGACGTTCTTGCGCGGATCGGCGGCGCCGGTGTACAGGACGAAGCGAGACCGCAACCCGTGACGGCGCAGCGTCTCGCGCGTTCGCTCCGGGTCGAGCGACTCCAGCCGGCCGAACGCTCCGCTGACCGCCGCGCCGATGTTGGCGATCCGCTCGGGCAGGATATCGAGCTTCGCGATCGCATCGCGGCGTGCCGATTCCGAGATGGCGAGGATCAGGTCCATCTGCTGGAACACGCCGAGCGTGGCTATGTAATCGGCGCGGGCGGTCGGCGGAAGATAGGCGTCGGCGAAGAGCATTGGGATCAGGTCGTAGAGCGTCGCCGAGCGCAAGGCGCCCGGAACGTCGGCGATCCTCGCATCGACGTGCGCGCCGGGCGCCGCCCAGGCCTCGAACACGCTGGACACGTGCAGGACGTCGGCGCCACAGCAGGCATAACGCCAGCCGAGGATCTCGTCGTTGATCCGGTGCAGCTCGTGCCGGTGCCCTTGCGGCACACCGTCGACCGCGACCAGGCGGTAGCTCTCGTAGCTGACGCCGCTGCCGTCGCCGAGCTCGGCCTCGAGCGCTTCGTCGTGCTCGTGGAAAGCATGGTTCAGCAGGAGGTGCACCTGGTGCGATCCGCGATTGCGCAGGATTCCTCGCGCCAGTTCGAGCGAATAGCGACCGATGCCGCGCCACCGCGACCCCGGGGTCTGGCTGGCCTGCAGGTCGATCGCGATCTTCACGCGGCCGAGCGGTACGCGACGATCGCGTAATCCATGTAGTAGGCGCGCGGGTCGGGGCCTGCAAACGGCAGGCCCGGCGCGCGCGCCTGGAACAGCGTGCGCGTGCCCTCGAACCCCGCGGCCTCGATCGCGAAGCGCAAGCGCTCGGGCGGAAGCGGTGCAACGTGCGTCGGATCGGTATTGAACTGGCCGAGCGCGAACGGACACAGCGGGTTCGGCGTCTCGACGATCAGCAGCGCACCCGGGAGCAGCCGCTGCGCGAGCAGCGCCAGCATGTGCTCGATACCTTCGGCCGTCAGGTGCTCGACGAGCTGC
>DASYXO010000006.1:0-4156 GCA_035934825.1 Casimicrobiaceae bacterium | reverse complement strand
TGCGCGATTCGCGTTGCCAGCGCGCCGTCCCCGTCGGAGAGAGCGATCGACGCCTGCGCCGTCGCGTCGATCAAGGCTGCGGCGTTGGCGAGACGCCGCTGCGCGGTGGCGAGCTCGTCCCATTCGCCGGGTGCCAACGCGAGGGCAGCGAGATCGTGCTGGAGATCGGTGAGGCGCTCACGCTCGTCGGCCGTAGTGCGCGCACTGGCCGCCGCCGCGTCGCGCCGCTCGACCGCGTCGCGCCAGGCGCGCCACGCCGCCGCAACCTCGGCCGCGAGCGGCGCGAGCCTGCCGTAGCCATCCAGCAGGTCGCGCTGGGCGCCGGCGCCCGCCAGCGCCTGGTGCGCATGCTGGCCGTGCAGGTCGAGCAGCAGCGCGCCCACCTCTGCAAGCTGCGCGAGCGTCGCCGGCCGGCCGTTGATCCACGCGCGGCTCTTGCCCTGCGCATCCAGCACTCGGCGCAGCAGCAGCTCGGTGCCGGATTCGAGCTCGTGCGCCGCGAGCCAGTCGCGGGCGGCGGCCCGCATGTCGACATCGAACGCCGCCGCGAGCTCGGCACGCGCAGCCCCCGGCCTCAGCTGGCGCAGCTCGAAGCGGTCGCCCAGCAGCAGCGCGAGTGCGTCGAGGAGGATCGACTTGCCGGCGCCCGTTTCACCGGTGAGGACCGAAAAGCCGGCATCGAATTCGACGTCCAGCGCGTCGACGACCACGAAGTTACGTATCGACAGCAGGCGCAGCATGCGGTCAGCGGCGACGCTTTCCGCAGGCATCGCCGGCCCGCGGGTCGGGAGCGCGCGTCATCGTGGCGCGCCGCCCGGATTGAGCCGCTCCGGCGTTTCGCTCCAGTGCAGCTTCTGCCGCAGCATCGCGAAGTAGTCGTACTGCTCGGGATGCAGGAAGCGCGCCATGTGAGGCGCACGCCGCATCGTCACGCGGTCGCCCTCGGCGAGGTCGAAATTCGCCTGCCCGTCGCAGTGGACGGCTGCATCGCGTCCGCGGCTGACACTAACTGCGATCGTCGCGCTGTCGGGCACGGCGATGGGCCGGTGGGTCAGTGCGTGCGGCGCGACGGGGACCAGCGCGAAAGCGGGCACTGCCTGCGCGATGATCGGACCGCCCGTCGAAAGTGCGTACGCCGTCGACCCGGTGGGTGTCGCCACGATCACGCCGTCGGCGCGCATCGCGTAGACGAAGCGGCCGTCGATCTCCACGACACATTCGATCATCGAGCCGAGCCCGCCGCGGTTGACGACGACCTCGTTCAGGGCGAGCGCCTCGGTACGGGTGCCGTCGCTGCGCAAGACGGTTGCGGTGATCAGCGTGCGCCGCTCCTCGACGTGGCGGCCGTCCAGCATCGCGCCGAGGGTCAGCTCGACTTCCGCGATCGGGATGTCGGTCAGGAACCCGAGCCGGCCCAAGTTCACGCCGATCAGCGGCACCCCGTGGGGGGCCAGCGTGCGCGCAACCGACAGCATCGTCCCGTCGCCGCCGAGCACGATGGCAAGATCGGTGGCGCCGCGCAGCGCCTCGTCGGAGAGAAGGGGCGTTTCCTGGGCGCCGGCGAACCGGGCGGTCTGCGCGCCGAGCGCGACGGTGTGTCCACGTCTGCGCAGGAAACCGGCAATGCGGTCCAGCGGCTCGATGATCGCAGGGTCGCCGGGACGGCCGACCAGCGTTACCCGGGCGAAACGCGACGGCGCAGAGCGTGCGGGGGCGGAGCTTGCGGAGGCGGAGGCGGGCATCCGGCGATTAAACCATAGGGGGGCGCCCACACGGGGTCGGCCGCATGGCCGGTGGAAGCCGCCCGGCGGCCCCCGGCGACGACTGCGCGACGCACGGTAAACTACCGGCACGTCGGGCGCCGTCGCGGCGCCTCCGCCGATGAATGGCCATGCTCGATCCTCGCGCCCAACACCTGCTGAAGACGCTCGTCGAGCGCTACATCGCCGAGGGGCAGCCGGTTGGCTCGCGCGCGCTTTCCCGGCATTCCGGGCTCGAATTGTCGCCAGCGACGGTGCGCAACGTGATGGCGGACCTCGAGGAGCTTGGTTTCATCACCAGCCCCCACACGTCGGCCGGGCGGGTGCCGACCCCGCGCGGCTACCGATTCTTCGTCGACAGCCTGATGGTCGTGAAGCCGCTCGAGCAGGTCGAGATCCACCGGCTCGAAGGGGAGTTGAGCGCCGATCGCCCGCAGCAGATCGTCAGCACCGCAGTCTCGCTGCTCTCGCAGCTGACGCAGTTCGCGGGCGTCATCGTGACGCCCAGGCGTCGCGATGCGGCGTTCCGGCACATCGAGTTCCTGCGCCTCTCCGAGAAGCGCGTGCTGCTGATCGTCGTTACCCCGGACGGCGACGTGCAGAACAGCATCCTTCATACCGAGCGCACCTACACGCCGTCGCAGCTCGTGGAGGCGACGAACTTCTTCAACCAGAATTTCGCCGGCCAGCCGTTGACCTCGATCCGCGGGCGCCTCGCCGACGAATTGCGCGCGCTGCACGACGATATCGCCGGCCTGATGAAGGCGGCGGTCGATGCCGGCGAGGGCGCGCTGGCCGAGGGCGAGGCACTGGTCGTCACCGGCGAGCACAACCTGCTCCACGCCGACGATCTCGCGTCGAACATGCAGCGCCTGCGTCGCCTGTTCGACCTGTTCGAGCAGAAGACGTCGCTGTTGCACCTGCTCGACGTGTCGCAGCGCGCGCAGGGCGTGCAGATCTACATCGGCGAGGAATCCGGCCTGGTGCCCCTCGACGACTGCAGCGTCGTGACCGCGAGCTACGAGGTAGGTGGGCAGGTGATCGGCACGCTGGGGGTCATCGGGCCTACGCGCATGGCCTACGAGCGAGTCATTCCGATCGTCGACGTCACTGCCAAGCTGCTGTCGAACGCGCTCGCTCGCGAGCTGGGCGACGGTTGACTCGCGGGTCGTCGGGCGCCAGGGTCTACAACCTCCGCGACCTGAATGCGCACAGCGCTCCGTCCATGTCCTACCGCCCCGAGCCCGCGTTTTCGCACGACCGCATCGCACGCAACGGCGTGCTGCTGGTCAACCTCGGCACCCCCGCGGCGCCGACGGCGGCCGCGGTACGGCGCTACCTGGCCGAGTTCCTGAGCGACCCGCGCGTCGTCGAAATCCCACGCATCGTCTGGTGGCCGCTGCTGCATGGGCTCATCCTGCGCACGCGTCCGTCGACATCGGCCGATCGGTACGCGAAGATCTGGACCCGCGACGGGTCGCCGCTCGCCATCCACACGGCCAAGCAGAAAGTCCTGCTGTCGGGCTGGCTAGGCCAGCGGCTCAAGGAGCGGGGGCTTCCCACCGACCTCTGCGTCGTGGACTACGCGATGCGCTACGGCGAGCCATCGGTCGGCAGCGTCATTGACCGGCTGCGCGCGGCCGGCTGCGCGCGGATCCTGGTCGTCCCGATGTACCCGCAATACGCGGCCAGCACGACGGCCTCGGTGGTCGATGCGGTCGCCGCCCACGTCGGACGGATTCGACGCATGCCCGGTCTCCGGTTCATCGATACCTTCCACGATGACCCCGGTTACGTTGCGGCGCTGGTCCAGGCCGTCAACGACTACTGGACGCGGCACGCGCGCCCGGAACACCTGGTGCTGTCATTCCACGGCGTGCCGCGCGCCACCCTCGACCGGGGAGATCCCTACCACTGCCATTGCCAAGCAACAGCGCGGCTGCTGGCGAGGGAACTGGGGCTCGAGTCCAGGCAATGGTCGATCGCCTTTCAGTCGCGCTTCGGCCGGGCACGTTGGCTGACCCCATACACGTCGGACACCCTCGTCGCGCTCGGCAAGGCGGGGACCCGCCGGGTAGACGTCTTTTGTCCGGGCTTCGCCGCCGACTGCCTGGAGACCCTCGAGGAGATCGCCATCGAAGGCAGGGCGACGTTCGTCGGGGCGGGTGGGGGCGAGTTCCATGTGATTCCCTGTCTCAACGAGCACCCGCGCTGGATCTCGGCGCTGACCGATCTGGTGCTCGCCAACCTGGAGGGTTGGCTCGCTCCGCCGCCCGATGCCGCCCAGCGGGAGACCATCCAGCTTCGGGCCAAGGCGCTGGGCGCCAAGGTCTAGCCGGGAAAACGGGGACGGGAAAACGGGGACGGACCACGTTTTACGCCGGAAAACGTGGTCC
>DASYXO010000387.1:0-8716 GCA_035934825.1 Casimicrobiaceae bacterium | reverse complement strand
AGTACGCTTGCCATCGCGGCGATCCCCTCCCCGCGTCCGGCGAAACCAAGCCGCTCGGTTGTCGTCGCCTTCACCGACACGCAGTCGAGCGCGCAGCCGAGGTCCGACGCGATGTTTGCCTGCATCGCCGAAACGTGAGGCGCGAGCCTCGGCGCCTGCGCGATCACCGTCGTGTCGACATTGCCGACCCGATAGCGCTGCAGCGACGCGAGCGCGGCCACTTCACGCAGCAGCCGCCGGCTGTCGGCGTCTTTCCACCGCGGATCGTCGTCGGGAAAATGCGTGCCGATGTCTCCCAAGGCGAGCGCACCCAGCACCGCGTCGGCGATCGCGTGCAGCAGGACATCCGCGTCCGAATGGCCTTCGAGTCCGCGATCGTGGGGAATGGTCACCCCACCGATCACCAGCGCTCGCCCTGCGGCGAACGCGTGGACGTCGAATCCCGTGCCGATGCGCAATGGGTTCATGGATTACCTTGGGTCTGGAGAATGCTCGCCGCGAGTGCCAGGTCGCCGACGTAGGTCACCTTGATGTTCGCCGGGCTTCCCGGAACGAGCCGCGGCATCGCGCAGGCCCCGGTCGCCGCGAGCGCCTCGACGGCCTGCGCCTCGTCGGTCGCATCCACTGCCGCGTCGAGCGCGAGGGCAGCCGCGAGGACGCGATAGCGGAACATCTGCGGCGTCTGCGCGAGCCACAGCGAGCTCCGGTCCTCGGTGCGGATCACGCGCGGCGCATCGGCCGACGCGTCGGCGCGCTTCAGCGTGTCGGCGAGCGGAAGCGCGAGCAGTCCGCCGACGGCGTCGTTGCCGACGGTGTCGGCCAGGCGCCGCAGCGCTTCCGGCGGAACGCAGGGCCTCGCGGCGTCGTGGACCAGGATCCAGTCGTCGTCCGCGCAGCGCGGGGCCAGAGCGATCAGCGCATTGCGCACGCTCGCCGCGCGCGTCGCTCCTCCGCAACGCAGCGCCTCGACCCCTGGGCGCTGCGTCGCGACGCGTTCGAACTCCGCATCGTCGGGCGCGAGGACGACGACGATTGCCGACGCGCCGAGCGCCGCCAGCCGGTCGAGCGTTCGCAGTATCATCGGCGCGCCCGCGAGGTCCACGTACTGCTTCGGCCGCAGCCCGCCGAAGCGCGACGCGCTACCCGCCGCCGGCACGACGATCCATGTCCGCGACATCAGCTTGCCGGCTTGCCGAGGTATTTCGCCAGGAACTTCTCCATCGCGTCGTAGAAGTCGAACTGGTTCTCCTCGTTGCGGAAGCCGTGGCCCTCGTTGTCCTTGACCAGGTACGGAACGTCGATGCCGCGCGCCTTCAGCGCCGCGACCATCTGGTCGGACTCGTCCTTGTTGACGCGGGGATCGCGCGCTCCCTGTGCGATCAGCAGGGGCGCCTTGATCTTCTGCGCATTGAGGGCGGGAGAGCCAGCGGTCAGAAGCGCCTTGTCCTGCTCCGGGTCGCCGACCATCTCGTGGAGCATCGCCAGATACGGCTTCCAGTACGGTGGTATGGTCTTCATGAACGTGAACAGGTTCGACACGCCGACATAGTCGACGCCGCAGGCGTAGAGGTCGGGCGTCTGCGTCAAACCCGCGAGGGCCGCGTAGCCGCCGTAGCTTCCGCCATAGATGCAGATGCGCGCCGGATCGGCAATGGCCTCCTTCACCAGCCACTCCACGCCATCGGTGATGTCGTCCTGCATCCGGAAACCCCACTGCTTGAACGAGGCCTCCCAGAATTTCCGGCCATAGCCCGTCGACCCGCGGTAGTTCATCTGCAGCACCGCGTAGCCGCGGCTGGCGAGAAACTGGATCTCGGGATTGAATCCCCAGCCGTCGCGCGCCCAGGGGCCGCCATGCGGGTTGACGACCACCGGCAGCTTCTTCGGCGCGATGCCGTTGGGCAGCGTCAGGTAGCCGTGGACCGTCAATCCGTCGCGCGTGGTGTAGGTGACGGGCTTCATCGCCGCCATCTTCGCTTCGGGCAGCCAGGGCGTCACCTCGCCCAGGTGGGTCAGCCGGTCGGTCTTGCGGTCGTAGAGGTAGCGCGATCCCTGGGTGCGATCGCTCACCGCCGCGACGATCATCCTCGACTCGTCGTCGGTCGTCGACTGCACGATGATCTCGTAGCCAGGGAGCTTCCTTTCCAGGCCTTCGAACAGCGCCGTGGCATCGGGATCGAGGCAATGGCGCTCATTCTTCCAGGTCTGGTAGGAGACGTACGAGGCGCGCTTGCGCTCTCGCGACCAGGCGAGCCCGCCGACGTCGACGTCGTCGCGCCCATAGACGAGCTGCCCTTCCTTCGCGGTCGCAGGATCGACGAGGACGATCGCGATCTTGTCGCGACCGATGTTCGAGGCGACGTACAGCTTCGTGTTGTCCGCCGTGAAGAACTGCGGGGCGAACTGGTCGCGAAAGCTCGTCGTCAGCACCCGCTTGAACTTCCCGCTGCCCGGCTCCCGATAGAGATAGGTGTTGTTGACGCCGTCGGTTGCGATTGCGTAGCGGATCTGCCCGGCATGATCGGCGCCCCAGGCCGTGATGTCGCCCGGGTTCTGTGCGACCAGCGTCAGCTTGCCGGTCGCGAGGTCGAGGTCGTAGACGTCGAACACTTCCTTGACGCGCCTGTTGAGCCCGATCAGCAGGCGATCGGGGAAATCGGGCAGCGAATCGACGATCTGGGCCTTGACGCCGGGATAGGGCGTCAGGTCCTTCGGTGCCCCGCCGTGGCGGTCGACGACGACGACGTGGTCGTTCTCGTCACCGCCAATGTCCTTCAGGTAGACGACGCGGTCGGGCCCCTTCCAGAAATAGTCCGCGATGTCGCGGTCCCTCTCCGTCGTGATGCGCAGGGGCTCGGCGCTGCCGCCGACAGGCTGCACGTAGATGTTCATCCGCCGCTCCCAGGGCTGCATGAACGAAAGCGTCCTGCCGTCCGCGGAAATGCGGTAGAACGCGCGGTCGGGATGGCGGAAGAACTCGCGCATCGGGATGGGACCGTCGCCCTGCGCGAGCACTCCGGGAACGGCGACGCCCAGCGACAGGATGCCGGCCAACGGTAACCAGGTCATCATCGGTGTTTCCTCGGAGTCGGAGACGGCGCGATTCGGACGCGCGCAAGTCCAGTGCCGGATTCTAGACGCGCATCGATATGCGCGCTTCGTATAGTGGTCGGAAGCCGAGGCGCTCGCAGATGCGCCAGGCCCCCGCGTGGGCGCGACGGCAGGCGGTGTCGATGCGGCCCAGGGTGGCCGCGACGGCGTCGTTCAATGTGCAGGGTCCGGGGCCACGCACAGGGGGCGAAGGGCGCTGCGAATCGCATCGGGCAGCGGCACCGGCCGGCGCGTCGCGCGATCGACCCAGACATGAACGAAGCGCCCCGTCGCCGCCGCATCGTCCTCCCCGGCGCGGAACAGCGCGATCTCGTAGACGACCGACGAAATCCCGAGGCGAGCAACGCGCAGCCCGGCGTCGATGGCTTCCGGAAACGTCAACGCCTTGTGGAAGCGGCATGCGGTCTCGACGACGACTCCAATGGCAGCTCCCGCCCGGATGTCCAGGTGCCCGGCCCCGATCAGCTGCGCGTTCACCGCGGTATCGAAATACGAGTAGTAGACGACATTGTTGACATGGCCGTACATGTCGTTGTCCATCCACCGCGTCGGGATCGCGACGAAATGAGGATAGGCCTTGCGAACAGGGGGTGCGAGCTCGGTCGTCATCCGTTTCCCCCGCTCGCCGCCGAAGGCTCCGCGGCGAAATCGAGGTCGATCAGCTCGATCCAGTGCGTGACCGGCAGCGAGGTTCCCGACTGCAGCTGCGTCATGCAGCCGATGTTTGCCGTCGCCACGAGCTCGGGTCCCGGTGCCTCCAGTGCGCGCAGCTTGTTGGCCCCGAGCTGCCGCGCAATGCCGGGTTGCAGGACCGAGTAGGTGCCGGCCGAGCCGCAGCAGAGGTGTGCATCGGCGACGGGAAGCACCGCATGGCCGGCGGCCTGCAGCAGGCGCTCGACCACGCCGCGGATCTGCATGCCGTGCTGCAGCGTGCAGGGGGGATGAAAGACGAGCCTTCGCGCATGTCCGCCCGGCGCGAGCTGCGGCAGCAGGGTCGTCCATTCAGCGGCGACGATCTCGACCGGATCCCGGGCGAGCGAGGCGACCCTTTCCGCCTTTTGCGCATACGCGGGATCGCAAGCCAGCAGATGCCCGTAGTCGCGGACCATGACGCCGCAGCCGCTGGCGGTCACGACGATCGCCTCGACCCCCGACTCGACATGCGGCCACCAGGCGTCGATGTTGCGCCTTGCGATCCCGCGTGCCTCGTCGTGCTCGGACAGATGGTACGAGAGCGCGCCGCAGCATCCCCCGCCCGTGACCGCGATTGCCGAGATGCGGGCCCGGTCGAGCACGCGCGCAGTCGCCGCGTCGATGTTGGGCGCCAGCGATGGCTGCACGCAGCCCCGCGGGATCAGCACGCGGCGCGCGTGCCGCGGCGCCGGCCAAATGCCCGGTGCCTGGGCGTCGGGGATGGAGGCCGCCAACCCCGCGGGCAGCAGCGGCTTGGCGAACCTTCCGAGGGCGAGCGCACCGCCGAACAGCGGCTTCGACAGCAAGCCGCGTCGCAGCGCGCTCCGCCGCACGCCGTCGAGAGGTGAGCGGCCGACCTGGTCGTCGACGATCTTGCGTCCGATGTCGACCAGCCGGCCGTAGCGCACGCCCGAAGGACAGGTCGTTTCGCAGCTGCGACAGGTCAGGCAGCGATCGAGGTGCAACTGGGTCTTGGCCGACGGCGCCGCGCCCTCCAGGACCTGCTTGATCAGGTAGATCCTCCCGCGCGGGCCGTCGAGCTCGTCGCCCAGCAACTGGTAGGTCGGGCAGGTCGCCGTGCAGAAACCGCAGTGAACGCAGGCGCGCAGGATCGATTCGGCTTCGCGCCCGTCGGGCGTGTTCGCATACTTTGCGGCGAGGTTGGTCTCCATCAGAATCCCGCGTAGAGCCGCCCGCGGTTGAGCACGCTCTGCGGATCGAAGACCGCCTTCAGCCGCTGGTGCAGACCCAGCATCGCAGGCGACAGCGGCTGGAATGCGCATGCCGACTTGTCGGGACCACGGTACAGCGTTGCATGTCCGCCGTGCCGTTGCGCCCAGGCACGCAGCGCCGCTGCGTCGACCGGGGCGCGCGGGACCAGCCAGCGCAGCGCGCCGCCCCATTCGACCAGCATGTCGCCTCCAAAATCGGTCCACGGCGCCGCCGACGAGACCGACAGCCGCCACAGCGTCGCGCGCCCTTCGCGCGCGGCCGTGAAGAAACCGTGTGCCTGGTCGCGCAATCCGTCCCACGGCGCGCCGGCGTCGACTTCGCTGCCGCCGATCGCGCCGGCCGCGCTTTGCACGGCGGCCGCGGCGCCCGATAGGCGCAGCCAAAGGCGACCGGCGTAGTGACAGCTCGCCGAGATCGGCAGCGGCTTCGCGCCCCATTCATTGATCCTGCGGATCGCCTCGCCGGCGTCGCAATCGACGACCCGCGTGGTCTCGACCCTGGGCTGCGGCACGCACTTCAGCGACACCTCGGTCAGCACCCCCAGGGTGCCGAGCGCACCGCACATCAGGCGCGAGACGTCGAAACCCGCGACGTTCTTGATCACCCGCCCACTGAAAGCGAGCGCCCCGCCACTGCCGTCGACGATCCGCACGCCGAGGACGAAATCGCGCGCAGCGCCTGCGGAGGCGCGCCGCGGTCCCGAGAACCCCGCCGCGACGACACCGCCCAGCGTCGCGGCTGGGCCGTGGCGCGGAGGCTCGAACGCCAGCATCTGGCGGCGCGCGGCCAGTGCGTCCTCGATTTCGGCCAGCGGCGTCCCCGCCCTTGCGGTGACCACCAGCTCGGTCGGCTCGTAGGCGACGATGCCCGCAAGCGCACGCGTGTCGAGCACTTCGCCCGCGAGCGCCTGTCCGTAGAAATCCTTGGTTCCGCCTCCGCGGATGCGCAGCGGCCTCCGGTCCGCGGCCGCCGCGCGCACGCGCTCCTGAAGCTCGGCGAGCGCCGCCTCAGCCACGCGGTGCCGCTCCGTCCCGCTCGAGCTTGTCGCGATAGATGACCCGCGGCTCGTCCGCCTCGATGATCGCCGTTTCGGCAAGCGCGGCGGCCTCCCACTCGCGCAGCAGCGGATGCGCGAGCAGCGCCTCGACGTAGGCCCCGGCGCTGCCGGACGGCGTCACGCCATAGGTCCGGAAGCGAAATGCGACGGGCGCATAGAAGCAATCGGCGATCGAGATATTCCCGCAGAGGTAAGCACCCCCGGCGCCGCAGCGGCGCCGCGTCTCGCCGAACAACCGGGTGATCCGGTCGATGTCGGCGGCAAGCGGCGCCGACCAGGGGCGCACGTCGACGCGCTCGCGTATGCACATCGCCATCTCGCTGCGCAGTGCGGAAAAGCCCGAATGCATCTGCGCGGCGATCGAGCGCGCCCACGCCCGTGCTGCCGGATCCGCCGGCCACATCCCGGGGTGGCGCTCGGCCAGATACTCGGCGATCGCGAGCGAATCCCATACGACGGCGTCGCCGTCGTGCAGGCAGGGGACGAGCCCCGACGGGGAGAAGGCGGTATTCGCCGGATTCGGTCCCGTGCCGGCAAGCTCGACCCGCACTTCCTCGAAAGGCTCGCCCGACAGCTCGACCGCGAGCCAGCCGCGAAGCGACCACGACGAATAGTTCTTGTTGCCGATGTAGAGGCGCATCGCTGGGCCGCGGCTTTCTAACCGCGCCTCGGCATCGGAACCGTCTTGCCGGGATTCATGATGTCGTTCGGGTCGAGCGCACGCTTGATCGTCTGCATCAGGGACACGGCGTCGCCATGCTCGGCGACCAGCGCATCGAGCTTGTGGACGCCGATCCCATGCTCGCCGGTGCAGGTGCCCCCCATTGCGATGGCGCGCAGGCTCACCCGCCGGGCGAGCCCCTCGGCCCTGGCGCGCTCGTCCGGGCTGGCGGGATCGAACAGGATCACCAGATGGAAGTTGCCGTCGCCGACGTGCCCGACGATCGGCGCGACCAGTCCGGTCTGCGCGACGTCGGCCTGGGTCTCCAGCACGCAATCGGTGAGGCGCGAAATCGGGACGCAGGCGTCGGTCGCGAACGCCTGCCTGCCGGGCGCGAGCGCCAGGACCGCGTAATAGGCGTTGTGCCGGGCTTTCCAGAGCCTCGAGCGGTCTTCGGGTGCCGTCGCCCACTGGAACGCGCTGCCGCCGTGATCGGCCGCCAGCGACTGGATCGCCTCGGCCTGCTCGCGCACGCCGGCCTGCGTTCCGTGAAACTCGAAAAACAGCGTCGGCCTGGCCTCGAAGCCGTCTAGCCTCGAATGGCGAATGCAGGCGCCCATCTGGACGTCGTCGAGGAGCTCGACGCGGGCGACCGGGATGCCGAGCTGCGTCGCGACAATCACCGTGTCGACCGCGCTCTTGAGGTCGGGAAACTGGCATACGGCGGCCGAGATCGCCTCGGGGACTCCGTAAAGGCGTAGCTGCACCTCGGTGATGATGCCGAGCGTGCCCTCGGCGCCGACGTAGAGGCGCGTCAGGTCGTACCCCGCGCTCGATTTCCTCGCGCGGCTGCCGGTGCGCAGGATCCGGGCGTCGGCCGTGACGACGGTTAGTCCGAGGACGTTCTCGCGCATGGTGCCGTAGCGCACCGCATTGGTGCCCGATGCCCGGGTCGACGCCATGCCGCCGAGTGTCGCGTTCGCCCCCGGGTCGATCGGGAAGAACAGCCCCGTGCCCTTGAGCTCGGCGTTGAGCTGCTCGCGCGTGACGCCGGCCTGGACCCGGCAGTCGAGATCCTCGGCGTTGACCTCGAGCACGCGATTCATCTGCGACAGATCGAGGCACACGCCGCCGTAGAGCGCCGCGACCTGGCCTTCGAGCGAGGTGCCGACGCCGAAGGCGATGACCGGTATCCGCGCAGCACTGCACAGGTCCACGACGGCGGCAACCTCCTCGTTGCCGTGCGGGAACACGACGACGTCCGGCAGCGCCGCATCCGCAAGCCCTTCGCCGTGGCCGTGCTGCTCGCGTACGGCCTGGCTCGTGACGACGCGCTCGCCGCAGGCGGCGCGCAGCCTCGCCGTCAGGGCGGCAATGTCGCCCGCTGCCGGGCGGGTACGAACGTCGTCCGCGGAATCCGTCATCGTCATTCCTAGAAACGCGGCAGCTCGGGATGCGGGAGCGCGCCGGCATGCACGTGCATGGCGCCGAACTCGGCGCAGCGGGCGAGCGTCGGCACCCCTTTCCCGGGATTCAGCAGGCCGCGCGCGTCGAACGCACTCTTGATGCCCAGGAAACGTTCGAGTACCGCAGGCGGGAATTGCACGCACATCCCGCGGATCTTCTCGATGCCGACGCCGTGCTCCCCGGTCACGGTGCCGCCGACCTGTATGCAAAGCTCGAGGATGCGATCGCCGAATTCGATGGTGCGCTCCTTGTCGCCCGGTTTGTTCGCGTCGAACAGGATCAGCGGATGCAGGTTGCCGTCCCCCGCGTGAAAGACGTTCGCGCAAGGCAGTCCGTATTCGTGCGACCAGGTGGCGATCTGAGTGAGCACGCGCGGAAGCGCTCCCCGCGGGATCGTGCCGTCGATGCAGTAGTAGTCGGGCGAGATCCGCCCTACCGCAGGAAAAGCCGCCTTGCGTCCCGACCAGTAGAGCAAGCGCTGGCCCTCGCTCTCC
>DASYXO010000391.1:0-35685 GCA_035934825.1 Casimicrobiaceae bacterium | reverse complement strand
CCAAGGCGCCGCCCGATGCCATGCTGCTGGCAATGAGCAGCGAGCACGCGGCGCTGGTGAAACCGTTCCTCGGCGAGGTCACGACCTACGCGAGCGGACTGATCTTCGACCGTCCGTCCATCGCCACTGCGCACGACCTCGACGGCGTTCGCGTGGTCGAGATACCGTGGCTGCTGACGCCGGATGCGCCGGCTTTCGCCGCGCTCAAGCCCCCGGAGGCCGGCGGCGAAGCGCTGGCGCGGCTCTACGCGTTCGGCTTCGACGCGTATCGGATCGCATCGGCCTTTCACGCCGAGCCGCCGGGACAATTCGATCTCGACGGTGCGACTGGCCACATCTCGCTCGAAGGCCGCCAATTCGTTCGCGAAGGCGCGCTCGGTGTCTACCGTGACGGCCAACTCGTTCCGCTCGAACCCGCTCCTTGACGGCGATGCCCCCGGGGTCACCGGAGCGCGCGCCGAGGCGCTCGCTGCCCGCTACCGGGCCGCGCGGGGACTCGCGATCGTTGCGCGGAATTTCCGCACCCGCTTCGGCGAGATCGACCTCATCGCCCGCGACCGTGGCGTCCTGGTCTTCGTCGAGGTGCGCCTGCGCCGCTCGAAGCGCTTCGGCGGCGCGCGTGGCAGCATCACGGCCGCCAAGCGCGCGCGGCTGGTCCGTGCCGCCAACGGCTACCTGGCGATGATCGGACACGAGCCGCCCTGTCGCTTCGACGCAATCGTCATGCAGAGTCTCGATCCGCGAGCGATCGAATGGCAGCGCGACGTTCTCGGCGTCGATTGACGCGCGCGGGCGCGACGCTTCCGCGTGTCCGGGATCCGCGGAGGGGGACGCGACGTTTGCGCGTGCCCTGCTAGAATCACCGGCCATGACCGATCACGTCGAGCGCGTACGCGGGCATTTCGCCGAAAGCGCGAAGCTCAAGCAGGAGGCCGCGGCGGCGATGGCTGAACCGATCGCGCGCGCCGCGGTGCTGTTGACCGGCTGCCTGCTGGCCGACGGCAAGATCCTCGCCTGCGGCAATGGCGGATCGGCCTCCGACGCGCAGCACTTCTCGGCCGAGCTCGTCGGCCGGTTCGAGCGCGAGCGACCGGAGCTGCCGGCGATCTCGCTGGCCGCGGACACGTCGCTGCTGACCGCCGTCGCCAACGACTACGCGTTCGAGCAAGTGTTCGCAAAGCAGGTCCGCGCGCTGGGAAGGAAAGGCGACGTGCTGCTCGCGATCTCCACCTCAGGCAACTCGCCAAACGTCATCGCCGCGATCGGCGCAGCGCACGAGCGCGAGATGCGCGTCATTGCGCTGACCGGGAAGGGCGGCGGCCGCATCGGTGAACTTCTCGCGCCGGATGACGTCCATCTGTGCGTTCCTCACGTGCGCACGATGCGCATTCAGGAAGTCCATCTGCTGACGATCCATTGCCTGTGCGACGTCATCGACGCAACGCTTCTGGGAGACGATACATGAACCAACGCTCGCTGTTTGCCGTATTCGCTGCCGTCGCCATCGCATCCGGGATGCTGGCCGGCTGTGCCCCCATCCTGGTCGCTGGGGTCGTCGGCGGCACCGCGCTGGTCGCGACCGATCGACGCTCCGCAGGGGCGCAGCTCGACGACGAGTCGATCGAGCTCAAGATCGCGAATAACGTCGGTGCCGGCTTCGGCGACCAGGTCCACGTTAACGTGACGAGCTACAACGGCGTCGTCCTCCTGTCCGGAGAAGTGCCGACCCAGGACTCGCTGAACGCCATCGTCGAGATCGCGAGCAAGACCCCCAAAGTGCGTACCGTGCACAACGAGCTGCTGATCGGGCCCGTCGCGAGCGTGGGCTCCCGCACCAATGACTCGTATATCACAGCGAAGGTGAAGTCGCGGTTCGTCGAGGCAAACAAGTTTGCGGCGAACCACGTCAAGGTCGTGACCGAGCGCCAGGTCGTGTACCTGATGGGACTCGTGCGTCATTCCGAGGCCGACGCTGCCGCGCAGATCGCCGCGACGACCTCCGGCGTCACGCGCGTCGTCAAGCTGTTCCAATACATAGACTGAGACTGAGCGCCGATGGCGCAGGGTGCCGCGACCGACGCACTGCCCGAGCCCCGGTATCCGGCCAGGATCGCGCAGGCGGACGAAGCGCTGCGGCGGATCGCAGCGCTGCCCCGCCCGCTCGTCTTCACCAATGGCGTGTTCGACCTGCTGCACCGCGGGCACGTCACCTACCTCGAGCAGGCGAAGGGCCTCGGCGCGTCGCTGGTCGTCGCGGTCAACAGCGATGCGTCGGTGCGGCGACTGGGCAAGGACCGCGACCGGCCCCTGAACACGCTGGCGGACCGGATGGCGGTGCTGGCGGCGCTCGCCTGTGTCGACCTCGTCGTTGCGTTCGACTCGGACACGCCGCGCGATCTCATCGTCGCCTGTGCCCCCGACGTGCTGGTCAAGGGCGGTGACTACACCGTCGATACGACGTCGGGGGCGAGCGAGGTGATCGCCCGCGGCGGCCGGTTCGTCGCCATACCGTTTCGCCACGATCACTCGACGACATCGCTGCTGCGACGCATTCGCGGCTGAGCGCTGCTGCGCGCGGTCCTGGTGATCACTGCTCGGCCGTCGCCACCTCGCGCCGCGGCGCCTCCCGTGACCTGAATCTCGGCCGGCGGTCAGCGGCCGGGTGCCACGCAGCGCCCGATGTCGTCGAAAGCGCCGTACGCCGGGCGCGGAAGCCGCGACACCCCGCAGAGGTCCACCGGCAGGTCCGCGTGAAGGTCCTGCCGCGGCGGCTTGCCACGCCACCGCAGGTCGAGCGCACGCGGATCTTCGAACAGGCGCCTGACCGGATGCCAGCCGAGGTAGAGCTGCGCGAGCGCAGTGTCGACGTTGGCAGTGGCGTGCAGCGCGGCGGCGTCCTTCGCCGTGATCGGACCGTCGACCAGGTTGCCGGCGACCTCGGCGCTGGTCTCGCCGAAGCGCAGCACGATCCCCGCGGTGTCGATAAGCGTGTTGTCGACGATGCGGCTTTGCGCGGCGCGATTCAAATAGATGCCGTCGTCGGAGCACGAGGCGACCAGGTTCGAGGCAATGACACTGCGATCCTGCTCGGTGATGCAGCGCCGGTCGCGGCAGTAGGCGGGGGCGGTCCCGCCACCGCCCAGCGACAGTCCTACGCGCTGGCCCGGGAGATCGTGCAGCCGATGTTCACAGACGACTACGTTGCGCTCGAATCGATTGTCGCCGCCTCCGCCCTTGGCGAACGCACCGTAGCTGATGCGGTCCCCCTGCGTCTTGACGAAGTCACGCATCCGGTTGCCGACCACCCGCCAGTGACTCGCTGCGACCAGATCGATCATCGTCACGGAACCGTCCGTCTGCCGCGGCCGCGTGTCCGCCAGCAGGTTGCCTTCGATGATCCCGTGATCCGGCACGCCTCCCGCGCTGCCGTTGATCTTGAACTGCGCATTGAAGTCGGTGATCACGTTGTTGCGGGCCGTAAAATGGCTCGCTCCGGCGACGACGTGGAACGCGTGCTCGCAGCTCGAGTCGTCCGCGCACACGCCACGGATGGTCAGGTCCTCGAACGTCCAGTATGGCGCCGATACGAGGAAGCCCTCCACCATGTCGAACTCGAGCACGGCGCTGCCCGCGCGGGCGGCACGCACGGTGATCGGCGCCCCTGCGGCGCCGGGACGCCGGGCGTCGATGTAGGTGCCGTGGAAACGGTAGGTGCCCGGGGCGAAGGTGATCGTGTCGCCGGGCTGCGCGCCGACGATCGCGCTCACTGCATCTGCAGGCGTGGTGACCGTGATCGACCTGCCGACCCCGGTTGCCACCGGCGCGAGGCTGGCCGCCGGAACCGGCAGCGGCCCCTGCAACTCATGGCGACCGCGATCGAGCGCGCGAAGGGCCCGCGAAGCCAGTTCGCCCATGTACGCGATTGCGCGATCGTGCCCTGCGCTACGATGCTCGAGCCAGGACCCGAGCCTGCGTGGCGCAACGCCGATCTGGTTCGAGGCCCAGCAGAATGCGACACCGCCGGCGACGACCAGAGCCCCGATCGCGATCAGCCACGCGAGTCGGCGCAACGCAGGCATGCCGCCGGCAGTCGCGACGCCGTGGGATTCCGGCGCCGGATTCGAAGACATGCCGATATGATTGCACAGGACTTCGCCGGTCGTTTGTGTCCCGCGTGGCACGGCGCCGGCACCACGCTCGTGCGCCGAACCCTGCTTGCCGAATCGACGCTGCCGCTGTGGCAGGCGCCGATCGCCTGATCCCGGGCCCGCTCAGCGACTGTAGCGATCGAGGAACTGCGCGACGAGGCCTCGCTCGGCATCCTGGATGGCCGTGTCGAGCCCGCGGTCAGCCGGATCGTGCTGCTTCGCCTTGCGGAAGGCATTGATCGCGTCCTGATACTTGCCGAGCCCCTGATCGGCCCGTCCGAGGCAGCGCCACGCGTCGGGGTTGGCAAGGTCGAGCTCCGCCCACGCCTGGCACAGCTCGGCTGCGCGCTTGTAGTTGCCAGTGTCCAGCGTCCGCGGCCCTTCGCGACGCAGCGCGTCGGTCTCGGCCCGCCGCGCCTCCATCATCGCGACGAACCCCGCGTCGCCGACCGGAGCCGAGCTCGCCGCCGGGCTGCCGACCGGGTGCGAGGGCCCGACCGCGCCCGGCACCGACGGCGCCCGGGCGGGAGTCGCAAGCACCCCGGGCGGCACCACGGCGGGCGGCGTCGCAGTATGGGGCGACGCAGTGGCGGACGCGTCCAGGCGCGCCGCCGGGGCCGCGGGCAGCCAGCGATCGAGACTCTTGGCGACCCTAGCCATCAGCGTCGACGACGAGGGAAGCGCATCGGCAACCGTCGCGCGCGTCCACGCGATCGAATCGGCCATCGGTTGATGCCAGGCAACGCCGTAGAGCCACGTCATCGCCGCAAGTCCGCAGACCCCGGTGACGGTATTGAGCACGCCCGCGGGGCCATGGGTAACCAGGCAGTCGAGCGCGAAATCCCAGTCGGTCTCCTGGCTTGCGGCCAGGTTTTCGTAGGCGACGGCCGTCAGCACCGGGGCGATCAGCGGGAAGCCGCAGCCGACACCCTCGACCCAGACGCGCACCGCGCGCTTGAAGCCGCGCGAAAGCTGCGCCGTGGTGTCACGGCGCGCATAGGCATCCGAAATCGAGAATTGCAGGTAGATGCCGAACAGCCACTTGCCGGGCGTCGTTCCCACTGCAGCGACCAGCAGCGTCTCGATCGGAACCCAAGACAGCGTGACGACGATCGGCGCGAGCAGCGGGTGTCCCAGCCAGTAGGCAGTCGCCGGTGCGATGACGCCGGCGGTTCGCAACTGCGACAGCAGGAGCGCCAGCATCAACCCCCAGATCGCGTAATCGAACAGCCGGGCCGCGAGCCGGTGCCAGGGCCGGGGCTCGCTGGTGCGGCCGGACTTGGCGCGCTCCAGCTCCGCCATGCGAAGCTGGAAGATCCAGGATGCATCCTCCTGCGGCTGATTGGTCCCCAGGAACACGCTGCGCTCGCGGCGCCAGTTGAGGATGGCGAGATCGGTCTGGGGGACCAGGCCGGAGTGTGAGCTGCCGCGGTGCCTGCGCAGGTACACGATGCCGTGGACCGCGCCGTAGACGAGCAGAAGCATCGCGAGCGTGAGCGTCAGCCAGCCGAGGACCTGGCGCCCGACGACGATCGCGTCGGGCGGTGTCACGAAGACGATCGCCGCACCGATGAACGCGGCAAAGGTCGCGCACAGGCCGATGGTGAGCAACGACGAGCGTCCGAACGAGGCGACACGCTGCGTGAGCCCCGGATGATGCAGCGGGGAAACGTCGTCCCGGCTCTCGGGCAGGTCGGAATCCAGCGGATCCTCGAGCAGCATCTCCCCGAGGCCCGTCGCAACGCCGACCTCGGTGTGCTCGTCGTCGCCCATCAGCGCGTTGCCTGCGATCTGGGCGACTTCGCGGTCTTCCGCCTGCGATGAGTCCGCGAGCTCCCGGTCGTAGCGCTCCCGTCGCTCACTGTCGCTCAGTATGCGACTGGCATGATTGATGAACCGCAGGGCTTCTTCGACGTTGCCCTGCCCGTCACGCGTCTTGGTGTAATACTTCCGGATCAGCCCGCGCAGTGCCGCCCGGACTTCTTCGTCGGATGAATTCGGAAGGATCCCGAGCGCGTCGTAGAGCGTTGCCTTCATGCGGTGCGGCGAGGCCGTCAGTAATATGCCGTTGGAATATTGCGACAGAACCTGCGGGATGGCAATCCGGCCCACCCGCGCGCCCAATCCGGTGCAATCGTGCAAGAACCGGGCCATGCCGCGATCACGCGACCCCCCCAGTGCGCCGGGGGCCACGCAGGCCACTCCAATGCA
The DNA here is from genome assembly GCA_035934825.1 of Casimicrobiaceae bacterium. Classification (GTDB taxonomy): domain Bacteria; phylum Pseudomonadota; class Gammaproteobacteria; order Burkholderiales; family Casimicrobiaceae; genus VBCG01. Next base: position 29,326 of record DASYXO010000391.1, on the reverse strand, counting down.
TAGCGGCCCCGCAGGGCCGCCTGATGCTGCCGCGCGAGGGCAGTGTCGCCGCTGCGCGATCCGGGATGCGGAAACCTTACTCGGACTTGGTCGAGTCGCGGACCGCGAGTTTTTCACGGATGCGCGCAGATTTCCCCGAGCGCCCACGCAGGTAGTAGAGCTTGGCGCGCCGCACATCGCCCCTGCGCTTGACCTCGATCGACGCGATCAGCGGCGAATAAGTCTGGAATGTCCGCTCGACGCCTTCGCCGCTCGAGATCTTGCGAACGGTGAAGCCCGAATTGAGGCCGCGATTGCGCTTGGCGATGACGACGCCTTCGTAGGCCTGGACGCGCTTGCGCTCGCCTTCGACGACGCTGACGTTGACGATGACCGTGTCGCCGGGAGCGAACTCGGGAATGGACTTGTTGAGGCGCGCGATTTCTTCGCGCTCCAGCGTCTCGATAAGATTCATGACGTCGTTTCCTTTCGCTGACCGCCGCTGCGGTCGATCCGGCGCAGCGCAGGGCGCCCCCTGATGCGCGATCCTGGGGTCAGAGGTCCGGGGTGAGCCAACGGGGACGCGTGCATTGCGTCCCGTCGACCGGCCCGAGCTCCCGGCCCCGCTGTTGTTCTTCGACGGCCCGCATTCGGCCGCCGCCACTTCCGTTACCCGTTACCTGTGCCCTGTTGCCTGAACTCGTCCAGCAGCACCTGCTCTTCCTGCGTCAGCGGCCGGTCGCGCAGCAACTCCGGCCGCCGCTGCCAGGTCCGGCCCAGCGACTGCATCAGTCGCCAACGCCTGATCGTCGCGTGGTTCCCCGACAGCAACACCGGGGGCACTCGCTTGCCATCATACGTCTCGGGCCGCGTGTAATGCGGACAATCCAGCAACCCGTCGACAAAGGAATCCTGCCGCGCCGACTCGACATCGTTCAGCGCGCCCGGCAGCTGCCGCACGATCGCGTCGATCAGCAGCAGCGCCGGCAGCTCGCCGCCCGACAGGACGAAATCGCCGATCGATACCTCGGCATCGATCTCGCCGTCGATCAGCCGCTGATCGATGCCTTCGTAGCGCCCGGCGACCAGGACGATGCCCCGTTCACTGCCTTGCGCCAACGCGATCACCGCAGCATGGGTCAGCGGCGCGCCGGCCGGCGACAGGCACAGTGTCCGCGACGCCACGGCGCCATTCGCCGACTGCGCCGCCCGCGCTGCCGCGAGCGCCTGCGAAAGCGGCTCGGCCATCATCACCATCCCCGGACCCCCGCCGTACGGGCGGTCGTCGACGGTCCGGTGGACATCGGCCGTGAAATCGCGGGGGTTCCACAAGCCGAGCTGCCACAACCCACGCCCCAGCGCGCGGCCGGTCACGCCGAACCCGGCCGCGTGCCCAACCATGTCCGGAAACAGCGTCACGACATCGATGCGCATGGCTTCCGCCACATCCCGGATCGGGCGCCACGGCGCCCGCCTCGGACGTCCTTCAATAATCCGCCGGCCAGTCGACATCGATGCGTCTCGCCTCGACGTCGACTTGCACCACAAACGATTCCACCCACGGAATCAGCCGCTCGAGGCCGGCCTCGTTCCGGACCCGCAATAGCGGGTGAGCACCGCTTTCCAAGAATCCCGCCACGCGGCCGAGCGCAGTGCCTTCGCGGTTCGCCACCGCCATGCCGACCAGGTCGCTTTGGTAATGCTCGCCCGCCGCGAGTTCGGGCAGGTCCTGCCGCCGGATGCCGACTTCCGCGCCGCGCAACACCGCCGCCGCCTCGCGCGTGTCGACGCCCTCGACCCGCGCGACCAGCATCGCCCCCTGCGCCCGTGCCGACTGCACCTGGTGCGGCTGCCACTGCGTCGGCGCCGCCCGCGTGCGCAGCCACCATTGCCGGTGATCGAGCAGCGCCGCGCGATCGGCGGACAGCGGCTGCACCTTGATTGCCCCGTGCACGCCGTAGGGCGCCGCGACGCGACCCATCACGACGACGGCGCTGGTTTCCCCGGGCTTCAGGCGGCGGCTGCGGGCGCCGGCTTCGCCGCGCGCTCGACCAGCATGGCGACCGTGTCGGAGAGCTTCGCGCCGTGCTCCCGCCAGTACGCGATGCGGTCCTGCGCGATGCGCAGGCTTTCTTCGTGGTCCGCCGCCACCGGGTTGTAGAACCCGACGCGCTCGATGAAGCGCCCGTCGCGGCGATTGCGCGAATCGGTGACGACGACGTTGTAGAACGGCCGCTTCTTGGCGCCGCCGCGAGCCAATCTGATCACTACCATGTCGACGATTCCTGAGTAGGGCCCCCGGTTCCTGCGCGGGTGCCACGTCCAAATGACGAAAAGCCGATGATTATACTGCCGTTTCGTCACCCTGACCAGCACACCTGGATTCGAATCTGCTTCTGCGGCGCCACCGCGCAGGGGCTACCAGAACTTCCACCAAGGCTTCGCAGCCACGCCGGCGAGCCGGACGCTCTCGGGAAAGGTCTTCTCGAGAATGCGCTTCGCGTCGTCGGAGAGCTGCGTCAGGCCGAGCGTCCGGTAACCGCGCACCATGATGTCGAGCGCTTCCTCGTTGGACGGCGTGCGCGGGTAATCGAGGAGCGCGCGCTGCGCGCGATTGACTGCAGCGACATACGCGCCGCGCGCGTAGTAGTAGTTCGCCACATGGACTTCGTACGTGCCGAGCGAGTTGGCGAGGTAGCGCATGCGCGCCTGCGCGTCTTCCGCGTAGCGGCTGCGCGGAAACTTCTCCACCAGGGTCTTGAACGCCAGGAACGACTCGCGCATCTGCTTGGGATCGCGCTCGGAAAGGTCGAGCTCGTAGACGTAGCCGAAGACCCCCTGGTCCTCGCGGAAGTAGACGAGGCCTTTCAGGTAGTAGGCATAGTCGACATTCGGATGGTTCGGATAGGTCTGGATGAACCGGTCGCAGGCCGCGGTCGCCGCCGTCGGCTCCCCCGACCGCCAGTTCGAGTACGCCCCCTCGAGTATGGCCTGCTGCGCGTAATGACCGTAGGGATAGCGCGCCTCGAGCGCGTCGAACAGCTTGACGGCCCGCGTATAATTGCCGTCCTGCATGGCTCCGTGCGCGGTCGTATAGATCTTTTCCGCCGACCAGCCTGCAGTCTCGTCCTTGACGGCGGGCAGCATGCTGCATCCGGCGGTCGTCAGCGCGATCAGCATTCCAAGCACCCACACCCGCCATTTCCGCGATTGCGACATCGTCATCGGCATCCTTCGTGAACGCTGCGAATTATAGCCGACCAGGGATGCCCTTCCGCGTTCCCGGTCCGGCTGCGGTCGAAGCCGGTCCGCGACCGCCTGCACCGACGTCCGCCGGGAGCGACGCGACGACGCTCGTCGTCCCCCACGCGCTCGCCGGGATGCGGCTCGACCAGGCGCTCGCGCGAATGCTTCCCGAGCACTCGCGAAGCCGGCTCAAGGGGTGGATCGACACCGGTCACGTCACCGTCGCGGGCATGGCCTGGGACGGCAAGCGCCGCGTAGCCGGCGGCGAGGAGGTCACGATCGCGCTGCGGCCCGAGGCGACTACGGACGCGGCCGTCGCGCAGGACATTGCATTCGACATTGTCTACGAGGACGCATCCATCATCGTCCTCGACAAGCCGGCCGGCCTGGTCGTGCACCCGGGAAGCGGGAACCGCGACGGCACGCTGCAGAACGCGCTGCTCCATCACGATCCCGCGCTGGCCGCGATCCCGCGTGCGGGCATCGTTCATCGGCTCGACAAGGACACCAGCGGACTGATGGTCGTCGCGAGGACCGAGGCCGCGCACACGAGCCTCGTCCGCCAGCTTGCCGCGCGCGCGGTGAGCCGCGAATACCTGGCACTCGCCCGCGGCGACGTGGCGCAGGCCATGACCGTCGATGCCCCGATCGGCCGCCATCCGATCCAGCGCACCAGCATGGCGGTCGTGGCCAAAGGCAAGCCGGCGCGCACCCACCTCGCGGTGGTCGAGCGCTTCGGCATCGCGACGCTGATTCGCTGCCGCCTGGAGACGGGCCGCACCCACCAGATCCGCGTGCACCTCGCGGCGATCGGCCACCCACTGGTCGGGGACCCCGCGTACGGAGGACGTCGTTCCGCCGCGGGGATTCCGGCGTTCGCGCGCCAGGCGCTGCACGCGACGCGCCTGGCACTCGACCACCCGGCGACTGGGCGCGCGACGCAGTTCGACGCGCCGCCGCCCGCGGATCTCGCGGCGCTGATCGAGAGCATGCGGACCTCGCGCGGTGCGGCCGCACGATGACGGAAATGGGCGCGCCGAACCTCGCCGAGCAGTTCGCCGCCGCGGGAATCGACTGGATCGTCCCGCGCTGGCCCGCACCTGCGAGGGTGCATGCGTTCGTCACGACGCGCAACGGCGGGGTCAGCGAGGGTTCGCGTGCGTCACTCGACGCCGGCAGCCACCCACTGCGCGGCGAGCCGGCGGACATCGCGGCGATCGTCGAGAATCGGCGTCGCATCGGGGCCTGGCTGCCGACCGCGCCGCACTGGCTCGAACAGGTGCACGGCGCGCAGGTCGTCACCATCGAAGCCACGGGTGCGTCCCGAGCTGCGGACGAAGTCCGGGCCGACGCCGCGGTCACGCGCCGGCTCGGCACCGTGCTCGCGGTCCGCGTCGCAGATTGCCTGCCCGTGTTCCTGAGCGACCGCGAAGGCGCGGTGATTGCCGCGGCGCACGCAGGTTGGCGCGGGCTCGCAGCGGGCGTGCTCGAGAACACGGTCGCGACAATGGCCACCCAGCCTTCGCAGCTCGTCGCGTGGCTGGGGCCCGCGATCGGCCGGACGGCGTTCGAGGTCGGCGACGAGGTTCGCGAGGCCCTGACGGCTGGCGATCCGGGCGCGGCGAGGGCGTTCGAACGCCGCGCGCCCGGCAAGTGGCTCGCCGATCTGGAGGCCCTGGCACGCCGGCGCCTCGCACGCGCCGGCGTCGATGCAGTTCATGGTGGAGGCATGTGCACGATGTCCGATCCGTCCCGCCTTTTCTCGTATCGCCGCGACCGGACCCTCGGTCGGATGGCGGCGCTGATCTGGATCGCCGCTCCGGCCGGTCGACTCCTCGGCGCGGGGTGCGAGACTCGATGACCCTGCTGCGCATCGTCATTGCCGCATTGGCCGGAGGCGTGCTGTCGACGGCCACCGCTGCGGCCACCCTCGGCCTTCGCGCGACATGGATCCCGCGCCTGGTGTCGTTCGCGGTCGGCGCGCTGCTGGGCGCGGTGTTCCTCGAGCTTCTGCCGGACGCGCTGGAGCGCAGCCGGCCGGCACCGGTGATGCTGACGGTCCTCATCGGGCTGCTCGCGTTCTTCCTGCTCGAGAAGCTCGTGCTATGGCGACATGCGCACGGTCACGACGAGCATTCCGACCTGCGCGAGGAGACCGAGCACGACCATGCACTGCATGCCGACCACCATGCGCCTCAGGTCGAAGGACGCCCGGGGCTGATGATCCTCGTCGGCAACAGCGTGCACAGCTTCTGCGACGGCATCGTCATCGCTGCGGCATTCATTGCCGATCCGGCGATCGGCGTTGCGACGACGCTCGCCATCGTCGCCCACGCGGTCCCGCAGCAGGTCGGGGACTTTGCCGTGCTGCTGCACTCCGGGTTCGCGCGGACGAAGGCTTTCGCCTACAACGTCGCCACCGGCGTTGCGACGCTGGTCGGCGCGCTCGCCGCCTACCTGGCGCTGGCCGACATGCAGCAGGCCCTGGGTTACGTGCTGGCCATCGCGGGTGCGAGCCTCCTCTACGTCGCCGTTGCCGACCTGATTCCGAGCCTGCATCGACGCCCCGAACCGCTCGAAACCGTCAAGCAGATGCTGTGGATCGGCCTCGGGATCGCCATCATCGCGACGACGCACCTGCTTCTCGAGCCCTGAAACGACGACGCCCGCAGCCGGATGTCCGCTCCCGACCCCGACTCGATGGACCCCTGGACCGAGCTCGCCTCGCAGTGGCAGCACGCGTTGGGCGCCTGGGCGCAATGGTGGATGCGCGGCTTCGGTGATCCTGCACCTGCCCCGCGCAAGCGGCGTCCCGCGATCGTGCGCGCGCCTTTCGACCTCGACGCAGTCGCGAAGCTGCAGGCGACCTATGCGCCGCGGTTTGCGAGCCTCTGGACATCGGCTGCGGATGCGCTGGCGCGTCCCGGAGCGGCGCTGCCGGAAGTCGTCGCCGGCGCCGCGGGCGACCGGCGCTTCGACGCCGCCGCGTGGCGCGAGCAGCCCTACTTCGCGTGGATCCGGCAGGCATACCTGCTCTACGCCGAGTACTTGACGCAGATCTCCCGGCTCGCACAGCTTCCGCCCACCGAGAAGCGGCGGCTCGAATTCTCGACCCGCCAATTCATCGACGCCATCGCGCCGACCAACTTCCCCGGCACCAACCCCGACGTCATCGTCCGCGCGCTCGCGACCGAAGGCGCGAGCCTCGTGCAGGGCCTGCACAACCTCGCCGGCGATGTCAGGAGGGGCCGCATCACGATGAGCGACGAGTCCGCATTCGAGGTCGGCCGCAACCTCGCCGTGACGCCGGGAAGCGTCGTGTTCCGCAACGAGCTGATCGAGCTGGTCCAGTACGCCGCGACGACGACGCGCGTGGCCCAGCGACCACTGCTGATCGTTCCGCCCTGCATCAATAAATACTACATCCTCGACCTCAGGCCAGCCAACTCGTTCGTGCGCCACGTAGTCGCGCAGGGGCATACGGTCTTCATGGTTTCGTGGCGAAACATCCCGCAGGAGCTCGGTCGACTCACCTGGGACGACTATCTCGAGCATGGGGTGCTGGCCGCGCTTTCGGCCGCGAAGGCGATCACCGGGTCGGAGCGCGTCAACACGCTCGGCTTCTGCGTCGGCGGTACCCTGCTCGCCAGCGCACTCGCCGTGCTGGCGGCCCGCCGCGACGACTCGGCGGCGAGCGTGACGTTGCTCACGACGATGCTCGATTTCGCCGACCCCGGCGAAATCGGCGTCTACATCACGCGCGAGGGCGTCGCGGCGCGCGAGCCTGCGCTACTCTCCGGACAACGCGTCCACGGCAGCGAGCTCGCCGGAGCGTTCGCGAGCCTGCGGCCCAACGACCTGGTCTGGAACTACGTCGTCAGCAACTACCTGGAGGGCCGCACGCCACCCGCATTCGACCTGCTGCACTGGAACGGCGATTCGTCGAACCTGCCAGGGCCGATGTACGCGTATTACCTGAAGTACATGTATGTCGAGAACCGGTTGCGCCAGCCGCGCGCGCTGACGATGCTGGGCGAGCCGATCGACCTCGGGCGCATCGACGCCCCGACTTACGTCTACGCGTCGCGCGACGATCACATCGTCCCGTGGCGATCGGCGTGGCGGACCGTGCAGCTGGTCGGCGGCAAGCCGGTGTTCGTACTGGGCGCATCGGGTCACATCGCGGGCGTCGTCAATCCGCCGGAGCCGGCGAGGCGCAACTACTGGACCAACGCTCGTCCCGCAGCGAGCGCCGAGGACTGGCTGGCGAGCGCCCAAGTCCATGCCGGAAGCTGGTGGCCACACTGGCATCGGTGGCTCGTCGGGCACAAGGGCGGCGAGCGTGCAGCGCCGGCGAAGACGGGGAATACCGGGTTCCCGCCGCTGGCCGCAGCGCCCGGCGCCTACGTGCGCGAGAGCGTGGAGTAGCGCAGCGGCGCCACGCCTTCGTACCCGCTACGCGCAAAGGGCGGGAACACGCGATACGACGCCGGCCGCCGCTGCCGGCCCCCTCCCGACCCGATGCGCTACCATGGAGGCATCGCGCGGGCGCCGGAGTCCGCCGCATCGCGTACTGGAGAATCCCATGTTCGACATCGTCATCGCCGGGGCGCGGCGCACCGCCATCGGCAAGTTCGGCGGCGCGCTCGCCAAGGTCCCGGCGCCCGAGCTCGGCGCCACCGTCATCCGCGCGCTCCTCGAACGCAGCGGCGTCAAGCCCGAAGACGTTTCCGAAGTCATCATGGGCCAGGTGCTGACCGCGGGCAGCGGCCAGAACCCGGCGCGCCAGGCATCGATCCGGGCGGGCCTGCCCCATGCGGTCCCCGCGATGACCGTCAACAAAGTCTGCGGATCGGGCTTGAAGGCGGTGATGCTGGCGGCCCAGGCGATCCGCTGCGGCGACGCCGACATCGTGATCGCCGGCGGGCAGGAGAACATGAGCGCGTCGCCGCACGTGCTTCCCGGATCGCGCGACGGCTTCCGGATGGGCGACGCCAGGCTGGTCGACACGATGATCGTCGACGGGCTGTGGGACGTCTACAACCAGTACCACATGGGGACGACGGCGGAGAACGTCGCCAGGAAATACGAGATATCGCGGTCGCAGCAGGACGAGCTTGCCGTCGCGAGCCAGAACAAAGCCGAAGCGGCGCAGAAAGCAGGCAGGTTCAGGGACGAGATCGTCCCGGTGATGCTTCCGCAGCGCAAAGGCGATCCGGTCGCGTTCGCCGCCGACGAGTTCATCAAGCCCGGCACGACGCTCGATTCGGTGTCAGGACTGAGACCGGCATTCGCCAAGGATGGCTCGGTGACGGCCGCCAACGCCTCGGGAATCAACGACGGCGGTGCCGCGCTGCTGGTGATGACCGGTGAGCGCGCGGCGCAACTCGGACTGACGCCGCTGGCGAAGATCCGTGCCTACGCGTCGTCGGGGGTCGATCCGGCGTTCATGGGCATGGGGCCGGTGCCGGCGTCGCGGCGCTGCCTGGAAAAGGCGGGGTGGACGACCTCGGACCTCGACCTGATGGAGATCAACGAGGCCTTCGCGGCCCAGGCATGCGCAGTGAACAAGGAAATGGGCTGGGACGCGTCGAAGATCAACGTCAACGGAGGCGCCATCGCGCTCGGCCATCCGATCGGAGCGTCCGGCGCGCGCGTGCTGGTGACCCTGCTGCACGAGATGGCGCGCCGCGACGCCAGGCGCGGACTCGCATCGCTTTGCATCGGTGGCGGGATGGGGGTCGCGCTCGCAGTCGAACGCTGAACAATCGTTGTCCGACGAACCACGAACCGGAGGAACTCGATCATGGCCATGACAAAGCGCGTTGCGCTCGTGACCGGCGGCATGGGAGGACTGGGCGAAGCCATCTGCATCAAGCTCGCCGCGCTCGGGTACACGGTCGTCACCACGCATTCACCGGGCAACACCAAATCGGCCGAGTGGCTAGATGCGATGAAGAGAGAGGGCTACGAGTTTCACGCCTATTCCTGCGACGTCTCGAGCTTCGATTCCGCCGCGGCGTGCGTCAAGCAGATCACCGGCGAGCTCGGTCCGGTCGACGTGCTGGTCAACAATGCCGGAATCACGCGCGACATGACGTTCAGGAAGATGGACAAGCCGAGCTGGGACGCAGTCATGAAGACCAACCTCGACTCGTGCTTCAACATGACCAAGCAGGTGGCCGACGGCATGGTCGACCGCGGCTGGGGCCGCATCATCAACATCTCGTCGGTCAACGGCCAGAAAGGCGCGTTCGGCCAGACCAACTACTCGGCCGCCAAGGCCGGCATGCACGGCTTCACCAAGGCGCTTGCGCTGGAGGTCGCGCGCAAGGGCGTGACGGTAAACACGATATCCCCCGGCTACATCGGGACGAAGATGGTGATGGCCATTCCGAAGGACGTCCTCGACAGCAAGATCATTCCGCAGATCCCGATGGGCCGCCTCGGCAGACCCGAGGAAATCGCGGGGCTGGTCGCGTACCTGTCGAGCGAGGAGGCTGCGTTCGTCACCGGCGCCAACATCGCGATCAACGGCGGCCAGCACATGTTCTGACGCCCGAAACCAGAAGAAAGGGCCCCGCGGGCGAGCCCGCAGGGCCACAAGGCTGTATCAATCAGGAGGAGAGCATCGATACAGTGGAGTCACCACACGACCAAACTTGGGTCGGCCGCCAGGACATTCAAGTACGCGGCGCCACTTTCGCCCTGCGCCGATCACGCGATCGGCGCAGCACGGATGAAGCCCGGTCGATGCGAATTACGCGCGCTTGGCCTTGGCCGTCGCCTTGGTCGCCGTCGCGGCCGCGGCACGTACGCTTGCGTCGGCCAGCTCGACCACCTGCTTGGTCGCCTTCTGGAACTGGTCGAACGCAGCCGTCGAAGCGGCGAACGTCGATTTGAACGCATTGACCGCGGCATCCGAGCCGGCAGGCGCGGACTTGCTCGCCTTCTCGACCCACGACGCGACGCCCTTCTGGTACGAGGCCCACGACTCCTCGGCGAGCGCCGACAAGCCGGCCTGCGCTTCCGACGACAGCTCGTAAAGGTTGCGCGAGTATCCGGTGGCGTTCTCCACCCCGGCTTCGGCCAGCTTGGCGCGCAGGGCGAAGAGCTCCTGCACGTCCTTCACCGAGGCGACGGCCTGCGCGCCCTGGACGGCCTGTGCGATCGCGCGCTTGGCCGCGCTGATGTTCAGTTGGACCAGCTTCTCGGTGTTCTCGATCGACAGCGACGCGAGCTTGACGGCGTTCGAAACGCCGGCCTGATTCAGGACTGCGAATTGTTCAGTAGCGTTGTACATGATGTGTCCTTTAACGTGTCGGGCTCGTCGCCCGACGTTGCCATTTGGCAGGACCCGGTACCGTGTCGCCGCTCCCGCCCCGATTGGTGTCCTTGCATCCCGTCTGCCGGCCGCGCCGGGAGATCGTTTGCTGCACCGCACAAATTCAATTGTAGGGACGGGAAAGCCTCGAGTCAAGCTTTTTTTGTGCGGCGCATCATCCGAACCCCCTGATTTCCAAACATCCTAAAAATCAGGGGGTTATAATTGCATCAATTCCAGGTGGAGCCCGCGATGACCGCCGATGTCCGAACCATCAAGAAGTACCCGAACCGCCGGCTCTACGACACCGCAAACAGCGGCTACATCACGCTGGCCGACGTCAAGCAGATGATCATGGACGGCATCGACTTCCGCGTTCTCGATGCCAAGACGAACGACGACCTGACGCGCTCGATCCTGCTGCAGATCATCCTGGACGAGGAATCGGGCGGGGTGCCGATGTTCAGCCCCGAGATGCTGGTCCAGATGATCCGCTTCTATGGCAGCGCCCAGCAAACCGTCATCGGTCAATATATCGAGCAGAATGTGCAGGCATTCCTTGCCATCCAGAAAAAGCTGCAGGACCAGGCCAAGCAGGTCTACGGCGACAAGATGATGCTGACGCCGGAGCTTTGGAAGCAGTTCATGCAGATGCAGGCGCCGGCGATGCAGGGGATGCTCGGCAACTACCTCGAGCAGAGCGCCAAGCTGTTCATGGACATGCAGCAGCGCATGCAGGACCAGACGCGCGGCATCTTTTCGGCGTTCCAGTTTCCGGCCTTCGGCGCGCCGCCCGCCCCCCCGCCCGAAGACAGCAAGCGCTGAGGCCGTTGCGGCGCGGCCTTTGCACCGCAACATCCGCAGTCTGGCCGGTTCATGCTGCGCTGCAGCCGGCAGCACCGCGCCTTAGCCTCGACCAACGTCCGACGACCCGCATGCCCGCGACCCGCAACCGCCCGGTTTCCAACGCGCCGCGCGTGGGGTTCGTGTCCCTCGGCTGCCCGAAGGCACTGGTCGACTCCGAGCAGATCCTGACGCAATTGCGGGCCGAAGGTTATGCGATCGCGCCCTCGTACGCCGGGGCCGATCTCGTCGTCGTCAACACCTGCGGCTTCATCGACGCCGCGGTTGCCGAATCGCTGGATGCCATAGGCGAAGCGCTCGACCAGAATGGAAAGGTGATCGTCACCGGTTGCCTCGGCGCGAAGGGCGACGGCGGATTCGTACGCGAAGCGCACCCCAGGGTGCTCACGGTCACGGGCCCCCACGCAACGCGGGAAGTGATGGCGGCCGTGCACCTGCATCTGCCGAAGCCCCACGACCCGTTCGTCGACCTCGTCCCGCCGCAGGGCGTGAAGCTCACGCCCGCGCATTACGCGTACCTGAAGATCAGCGAAGGCTGCAACCACCGCTGCACGTTCTGCATCATTCCGTCGATGCGCGGCGACCTCGCGTCGCGCCCGATCGGCGAGGTCCTGGACGAGGCCGAGCGCCTCCTGCAGGCGGGCGTCAGGGAGCTCCTCGTCGTTTCCCAGGACACCAGCGCCTATGGCGTGGACCTTCGCTACCGGACCGGCTTCTGGAAGGGACGCCCGACGAAGACGCGGCTAAACGAGCTCGCCCGCGAGCTCGCCGCACTCGCGCGTGCGCACGGCGCCTGGGCGCGGCTGCACTACGTCTATCCGTACCCGCAGGTCGACGACATCGTTCCGCTGATGACGACGACGCCTTCGGACGGGGGGCTGCTCGCCTACCTCGACGTGCCGTTCCAGCATGCGAGCCCGCGCATCCTGCGCCTGATGAAGCGGCCTGCCGCGCCGGAGAAGGTCCTCGAGCGCGTCCGCGCGTGGCGCAAGGCGCGGCCGGGGATCACGCTGCGCAGCACCTTCATCGTCGGCTTTCCCGGCGAGACCGATGCCGAGTTCGAGGAGCTGCTGGCGTTCCTGCGCGAAGCGCAACTCGATCGCGTCGGCTGCTTTGCGTATTCCCCGGTGGAAGGCGCGACGGCGAACGAGCTGCCCGGCGCGGTGCCCGAAGCGCTCAAGGAGGAACGCAGGGCGCGCTTCATGGCGGTCCAGTCCGACATCAGCGCCGCGCTGCTGCGCGGCAAGGTCGGATGCACGCTCGACGTGCTCGTCGACCAGGTCGAGGGCGACGTCGCGATTGCCCGCTCGGCCGCGGACGCCCCGGAGATCGACGGCGTGGTGCGCATCCGCGGCACCCCGCGCCCGGCGCCCGGGCGGTTCGCGCGCGTCGAGGTCACGGCATCCGACGCGCACGATCTCGACGCCCGGCTCGCGAGCTGAGGCCCCTCGCCCCGACCCGCGCCCGGTTCGCTGGGGAGGAATCCGAGCGGGGAGCGAGGCGGGTGCGGGTGCTTGCCCCTTTCAGCGCGCCGGAAGGCTCACGCTCGCGAGATCGCGGGCGAGCTCAGCCACGATGTCGCCGAAAGCGACATTGAGCGCGTCGGCATATGCGCCCGGTGATGCGTCGCGCATCGCGACGCGCCGATGGTATTCGTGCGTCCACACTGGCGTCTGGGCAGCGCCGCCCGAGGGTGTCAGGTAGTAGGTGACCGCGATCTCGGCGTAGGCTTTCGCAGGATCCCGCGCGTCGGCGTACAGCGCCGTTGCGAAGCCGTCGAGGTGCCAGTCGGCATCAGCGCCGGCACCGGGGCCCGCGATGCGCTCGAACACCCCGGCGCGATCGAGGGCGCGCGCCGTCTGCTCGGTCAGCATCGCTTCGGGCGAGACCAGGAACTCGACGTAATAGTCGGTCTGGAAACTGAGATCGCCGGTTCGGTAGACGAATGCCTTGCCGCGAAACGGCGCCGCGACCCGGACGATTCCCACGCGCAGCACGCCGGGTCGCGCGTGGCCCGCGGCCGGTGGCGACCCCGGCTCGAGCAGGAACGTCTGGCGTACCGGCGCCGGTCGGGTGAGCGCCGAACAGCCGGCGATGGAGATGGCCAGCAACGCGACGGCGGCCAGCGCGACACCGCGGCCGATCGGCACGGGGTACCGGATGATCGGGGCGGCGCGGCGGCAGGACGCCGGTGTTCCGCCCGCGGTGACTTCGCCGATCGGCAGCAAGCTCATCGTGGAAGCTCCGGGAATGGTGACGAGCGCGCCGCGCCGAACGGAAGGGTCGGCGGCGGCGCGCCGAAGAGGAGGTTCGACGGATAGCGCTTGGCGTCCTCGGTCAAGTCGCGCAGGTTGTCGGTGATCTGCCGGAGGTTCTCGAACGTCGCGCCGAGATCGGCCTCGCCGCCGCCGAAGATGCGGTCGAGACGGCCGAGCGTGCGCTCCATGTGCGCCACCGACCGGGCGAGCTTCGGATCGCCGACCAGCGCGCGCACGCTGGCCAGCGTTGCAGAGGTGTCCTGCGGCAGCTTGCGCAGCGCATCGCTGTCGAGGAACGTCCTGAGCTCGGCGTTGGTCTGCCGCAGCTCGGTGATCAGCCCGACCGCCTGGTCGGAGATCTTCCGGCTGGCGATGCCGTCGAGCGTCGTGTCGAGCCTGGTGAGCGTACGGTCGGCGTGCCTCGACAGCCCGGTGGTGTCGACGCCAGCGATGCGGTCGTTGGCGGTGACGAGGAGCTTGTTCAGGTTCGCGACCGTTCCTTCGATGTCGAGCCGGTGCAGGCGATCGATGATCTCGGTCGCGGCGCTGACGAAGGTCTGGACCGTCGAAGGCGTGCTGGGGATGTAGATGTCCTGTGGCGTCCAGTCGATCGGCAGCACCGGTGCCGGCAACGTGTCGACGTAGTCGAGCTCGAGGTAATTGGTGCCGGTGATGCCCTGCGGGGCCAGGTGGACGCGCAAGCCCCGGGCGACCTCGAGCGCCGTCGACTCGGGGCTGGCGATGTCGTTCGCCACCTTGCCGCCGACGAGCCGCGGTTCGATCTGGGCCTCGACCATCACATAACGCTTGCGCTGGCTCATCGGCTTTTCCTGCTCGTACCTGACGTAGGTGAAGCTGATGCTCGTCACCTCGCCGATGACCACGCCGCGGTATTTCATCTTCGATCCGATGTCGAGCCCCTGCACCGACTCGTTGAAGTAGGTCTCGATCGTCGTGCGCGACTTGAACCAGGCGCCCGTGCCGACGATCAGCAGCACCGCGATGCCCGCCGCGACCGCGCCGATGACGAACAGACCCAGCTTGAAATAGTTGGCCCTCTGGCTCATCGGTCCGCCCTACGCAGGTTGCGCCTCGGGTTCGCGCCGGAAGAACTGTCGCACCCAGGGATTGTCGCTCTGGTCGCGCAGCCGCCTCGGATCGCCTTCGGCGACGATGCCGCGCGTGCGCCGATCGACCATGATCACGCGGTCGGCAATGGCGAAGATGCTGGGCAGCTCGTGCGTGACGACGATGAAAGTGACGCCGAGGCTCGTGGCAAGGCGCTTGATCAGCGCGTCGAGCTCCGCGGAGGTGATCGGATCGAGCCCCGCGGACGGCTCGTCCAGGAACAGGATTTTCGGGTCGAGCGCCATCGCGCGGGCGATCGCCGCCCGCTTCTGCATGCCGCCGGACACCTCGGCGGGAAGATGCCCGGTGAACTGCGCGAGGCCGACGAGCTCGAGCTTCATCCGCGCGATCAGCTCGATCTCGTCGCCGTCGAGGTCGGTGTACTCCTCGAGCGGCAACCTGACGTTCTCGGCCAGGGTCATCGATCCGAACAGCGCGCCCGACTGGTACATGACGCCGATCTTGCGCAGGATTCCGCGTCGCGCGTCGCCCTCCGCGACGACGATGTCTGCGCCGTCGATGACGACGCTTCCGGAGCTCGGCTCGTCGAGCCCGATCATGTTCTTGAGCAGCGTGCTCTTGCCGCTGCCAGAGCCTCCGAGGATGACGAAGATCTCGCCGCGGCGCACGTCGAAGCTCACGTGCTCGAGGACGATGACGTCGTCGTAGCCCGCCGTCAGGTCCCTGACCTTGATGATCGGGTCGTCGTCCCAGGCCATGGCGCTGATCAGATGTCCAGGAAGAAGTAGATGACGGCGAAGATGCCATCGACGATGACCAGCATGATGATGCCCGAGACGACGGCGCGTGTCGCGGCGTCGCCGACGGACGATGCGCCAGCCTTGGTCTGCAGGCCGCGCAGGCAGCCGATGCCCGCGATGAGCAGCGCGAAAACGAAGGATTTCACGAAGCCGGCCATGAAATCGGAGAAGGTCACGATGCTGTCGACCTCATGGACGAACGTGACGAACGGGATCGAAAACGTCCGCAGCGTCAGCGCCCCGCCCAGCAATCCGATCAGGTCGGCGCACAGCGTCAGCAGAGGCGTCATCAGCAGCGCCGCGATGACTCGGGGGGTGACGAGGAAACGAACCGGATCGAGACCCATCGTCGTAAGCGCGTCGACCTCCTGGTTGACCTTCATCGTGCCGATCTCGGCGGCGAAAGCCGCTCCGGATCGACCCGCAAGGAGGATCGCGGTCATCAAGGCACCCAGCTCGCGCAGCATCGATATGCCGATCAGGTCGGCGACGAAGATCTCGGCACCGAAACGTCGCATGGGAATCGCCGACTCGAACGCGAGGATCACACCCAGCAGGAAGGAGATCAGCGCGACGATCGGCAGCGCGTCGGCGCCGACGCGCTCGCATATCGACCACACGTCCTTCCAGCGGACCGTCGACGGGTGCCGCGCTGCGTAGGCCAGCGCAGCAGCCGTCTCGCCGATGAACGCGATCTGGTCGCGGATGTCCTGCCCGACACCCGCCGCGATGACGCCGACCTCCTCGATTGCGGAGCGCCTCGGAGCCGGAGGATCGAGGTCTTGCGCGAGGCGCTCCGGGTCGAACTGGTGCAGCAGCGTCGCGAATGCCGGCTTGAGGTTCTCGACCTGGAGTTTGCCGGGCCCGGCCTGCTGCATCAGGTTGACCAGCATCGCAACCCCGGCGCCGTCACAATAGTCGACGTTCGATGCATCGACGACGACGCGCCGACCGGTCGCTTCGGCAATCGCCTTACGACCGTCGGTCCACACGCCGCGGATCGTCGATGCATCGAGGCGTCCCGACAGCGCGAGCACGCGGCGCCCATCCGCAGCCTCCGAGATCGCGAGCGCGGCCATCGGGCGGCCTAGCCGTTGCGCATGCGCGTCACGCCGAGCGGGCGAGCGGGCGAGCGGGCGCCGCGCAGCGTCGCCGCTGCCGCGGCGGGCGAGAATGCGCATGCGGGCGATGCATGGCCTGGTCGCATGCGGAAAAGCTTAGCACGCACGGTAGCTGCGGGCCTCTCGTTCGCCGTGGGCGCCCGGCCAGACGCTGTGCTATCCCGGCGCGAGGAGGGCATCGCCCCCCGGGGCCCCAAAGAGCATGTGCGAGCCTGTCCGCGTCCTGCCGAGCGGCCAACGCATCGATGTCGCGGGCCTCTCACTGCATACCGCGCTGCCGGAATGCCTGCGCGAAGTCCGCCGCCTGACGGGCTCCAAGCGAGGCTGTGTGGAAGGCGATTGCGGCGTCGGCACCGTCGCGCTGATGGAACCCGCCGGCGACCGGCTGGAATGGAAGCCGGTCAACGCCTGCCTGCGATTGCTGCCATCGGTCGACGCCAAGGTGGTGCTCAGCTTCGAACGTCTGGCCGAGGGCGACGGCGTTGCGCATCCGCTGGAGCGCGCGCTCGCGCTCGATGGCGCCGAGGCGGGGCCCGGCCTTCCTGCGAAGATCCGCGACGTTTCCAGGCGCTACGGCCTGACGCTGGATCCGGCGCGCCTGGTGCACGCGATGTCGATCGGCGAGCGACAGCGGGTCGAGATCGTGCGCTGCCTGCTGCCGTACTTCGCGAAGGCAGGGTGGCCGGCGAATGCGTTCCGCGCCCGGACGATCCGTTCGGGACGACATTGCGGTCGATCTCGCTGACCGTGCTCGCCGGCGACGCCTGCGCGGGCATCGTGGCGTCAACGAAGCCGCCGGGACCATCGGGCAGTTGCTGCCATCGATGTCCCCGCACTACGGCTTCGCCGCAATCATCGTCGCGTCCGTCGGGCGACTGCACCCGGTAGGAATCGTGCTTGCGAGCCTGCTGGTGTCGCTGCTCGACCTCGGTGGCGAATCCGCGCAGGTGAACCTCGCGCTGCCCTCGGCGGGCGCGGAAACCAGTCTAGGCGTTGAATCGGCGCAGCAACGCAAGCATGCGCTCGAACGTCCGGCCATACGGCGGATACAGCAGCCGCGCCGCCGCGTAGCGAGACTGCCGGAACACCGGCTTCGCATGGGAGAAGGCAGCGAAGCCGTGCTCGCCGTGATACGCACCGATGCCCGACGCGCCGACGCCGCCGAAAGGCAGGCCTTCGTGCGCGAAATGCCACAGCGTGTCGTTGACGGTGACGCCGCCGGCGAGGGTCTCGCGCAGCACGCGCCCGCAGCGCGAGGGGTCGCGTCCGAACCAGTACATCGCCAGGGGATGCGGGCGCGCGTTGACGCGGTCGATCGCCGCATCGAGCGTCGCATAGGTCTCGACCGGTAGCAGCGGACCGAAGATCTCCTCGCGCATGATCGCCATGTCGTCGGTCACCCCGGTGACGAGCGTTGGCGCCAGGCGTCGCGGATACGGGGGCTCGCCGGCAGGCCCTGCGTCGAACGCGGCGATCGTCGCGCCTTTGGCGCGCGCATCGTCGACCAGCGCCTCGAGCCGCGCGCAATGGCGCGCATCGATGATCGACGAATAATCGGGGTTGGTCGCCACCGACGGGTAGCGCCTGCGCAGCTCGTTTCCGACCGCGGCGACGAACTCGTCGAGGCGTGCAGCGGGGACCAGCGCGTAATCCGGCGCGATGCAGGTCTGCCCGGCGTTCAGCAGCTTGCCGACGATCAGCCGCGGGATGGCGTGCGCGAAATCGGCATCCTGGTCGAACAGCGCGGGGGACTTTCCGCCGAGCTCCAGGGTCACCGGCGTCAGGTTGGCGGCAGCAGCGGCTGCGACGCTGCGTCCCACGCTCGTCGACCCGGTGAAGAACAGGTGATCGAAAGGCAGTGCGGCGAAGGCGGCGCCCACTTCGGAATCGCCCAGGACGACGGTGAACTCGTCCTCGCCGAAATGCGCCGCGACCAGCTCGCGCAGCAGCATCGACGTCGCGGGGGTCGTTTCCGAAGGCTTCAGCATCACGCGATTGCCCGCGGCGAGCGCCGCGATCGCCGGCGCGAGCGCGAGTTGCACCGGATAGTTCCACGGACTGATCACGCCGGCCACGCCCAGGGGCTGATGCACGACGCTGGCCGACGCAGGCAGCAGGTGCCACGGGGTGGCGACGCGACGGGCGCTCATCCAGTGCGGCAGCCGCCGGATCGCGTGGCGCGCCTCGGCGGCCACGACATAGAGCTCGGCGAGCCTCGTCTCGTGCGACGAGCGATGTCCGAAATCGCGATCGATCGCCGCGGCCAGCGCGTCTTCGTGCCGCGTGACGATGGCGAGCAGCCGCTCGAGGCGGTCCCGGCGCGCCTCCCGGTCCGGGTAGCGCTCGGCTGCGAACGCTTCGCGCTGGACGCGCAGGATCCGGGCCAGCTCCGCGGGATCCATGACGCTAGCGCGCCGCGCGACCCGATCCCGCTTCGATCGCGAGCAGCGCTCGCTTTCGATCGAGGCCGCCGGCATAGCCGGTCAACGCGCCGCCGCTGCCGACGATCCGGTGGCAGGGAATGACGACGGTGATCGGATTGCGCCCGGTCGCGGCGCCGGCTGCCCGCACGGCCGACGGCCGACCGCAGCGCCTTGCGAGCTCGGCATAGCTGATCGTCCCGCCGTACGGGACGCGCGCAATCTCCCGCCACACGGTGCGCTGGAATTCCGTGCCCGCAGGCTCGAGCGCTAGGGCGAAATTCTCGCGCCGTCCTGCGAAATACTCGCCCAATTGCGCGACGGCATTCCGGAAAAGCGGCAGCCGCGGCGAAGCTGTCCAGCGGGCGGCGTCCTGGGGAAAGTATTTCTGACCTTCGAGATAGAGCCCGCGCAATGCGTCGCCTCGCGCATTCGCGACCAGCAGGATCTCGCCCAGCGGGCTCGGCGTTCGGCAGGTCTGGGGTTTCGCGTTCATCGGCCCGTCCTGCCGGCGATTCTAGGCGATCGCCTGGACCGGTTCCTTCTTGCGATAGCGATCGGCCATCCGGTCCAGCGGCACCGGCTTGATCTTCGACGCCTGGCCCGCGCAGCCGAAAGCCTCAAAACGTGACGTGCAGATGCCTTTGGCCGCCGCGGTCGCATCCTTGAACAGCTTGCGTGGATCGAACTCGCTGCGGTCTTTCGCCAGCGCTCGGCGAATCGCGCCGGTCATCGCGAGCCGGATGTCGGTGTCGATGTTCACCTTGCGCACGCCATGCCTGATCCCTTCCTGGATCTCGGCGAGCGGTACGCCGTAGGTTTCCTTGAGCTCACCGCCGTACTCGCGGATGATGGCGAGCCATTCCTGCGGGACCGACGACGACCCGTGCATCACGAGATGCGTCTGCGGGATGCGCAGGTGGATGTCCTTGATGCGGTCGATCGCCAGCACGTCGCCGGTCGGCTGCCGCGAGAACTTGTAGGCGCCGTGCGAGGTGCCGATGGCGATCGCCAGCGCATCGACGCCGGTACCGCGCACGAAGTCGGCGGCCTGCCCGGGGTCGGTCAGCAACTGCTCGTGCGACAACCTGCCCTCGGCCCCGACGCCGTCCTCCTCGCCGGCCAATCCGGATTCCAGCGAGCCGAGGCAGCCGAGCTCGCCTTCGACCGACACGCCGACCGCGTGCGCCATCTCGACCACCCTGCGGGTCACGTCGACGTTGTAGTCGTAGGACGCGGGCGTCTTCATGTCCTCGCGCAGCGATCCGTCCATCATGACGCTGGTGAATCCCGAGCGAATCGAAGCCTGGCATACCGCCGGGCTCGAGCCGTGATCCTGGTGCATGACCAGCGGGAGCTGCGGCCAGGTCTCGACCGCCGCTTGCACCAGATGCCGCAGGAACGCCTCGCCCGCGTACTTGCGCGCGCCCGCCGAGGCCTGCAGGATCACCGGGGCATCGGCCTCGTCCGCCGCCTGCATGATCGCGTGGATCTGTTCCATGTTGTTGACGTTGAACGCGGGAACCCCATAACCTTCCTGCGCCGCGTGATCGAGCAGCTGCCGCAACGACACCAATGCCATGACGTCCTCCGTTTCGAATTTCAGTTCATTGGACCACGGCCTGCACGCGCCAGCACCGACTTCACCGCGTCGGCGACGCGCTCGGGCGTGAAACCGAAATGGCGGAACAGCTCGCCCGCCGGCGCCGACTCGCCGAAGCGGTCGATGCCGACCACCTCGCCCGAGCGCCCGACGTACTTGCGCCAGAAGTCTGTCACGCCCGCTTCGACGGCGACGCAGGGCAGTCCGGGAGGCAGCACGCGCTCGCGGTAGGCCTCGTCCTGCCGGTCGTACACGGTGGTCGACGGCATCGAGACCACGCGCACCGGAATGCCTACGCCGGCGAGTCCTTTGGCCGCGTCGACGGCGAGCGGGACCTCCGAGCCCGTGGCGATGATCACCGCCCGCGGCGCAGCTTCGGGCTCGACCAGCAGGTAGGCGCCGCGCCGGATGTTCGCGACCTCCTCGGCACGCCGGAGCTGGAACGGCAGGTTCTGCCGGCTGAACAGGAGGCACGATGGCCCGTCGCGGCGCTCGATCGCCATCGCCCAGGCGACAACCGACTCCTTCGCGTCGCAGGGCCGCCAGACATCCATGCCGGGGATGAGGCGCAGTGTCGCGGCGTGCTCGATCGGCTGGTGGGTCGGCCCGTCCTCGCCCAGGCCGATCGAGTCGTGCGTGAACACGAAGATCGGGCCGATGTTCATCAGCGACGCCATGCGCAGCGCATTGCGGCAGTAGTCGGCGAAGGTCAGGAACGTCCCGCCGTAGGGAATGAAGCCGCCATGCAGCGCGATGCCATTCATGATCGCGGCCATGCCGAACTCGCGCACCCCGTAGTACAGGTAGTTGCCCCCGGCAGCGTGGGTGAGGGGGCGCGAGCCCGACCACAACGTGAGATTCGAGCCGGCGAGGTCGGCGGACCCGCCGAGGAGCTCGGGCAGCATCGGCGCCAGCGCCTCGATCGAGTTCTGCGATGCCTTGCGCGTCGCGATCGTCTCGGCCCTTTCCTTCGCCGTCGCCATCATCGCCGCGACGCGGGCGCCGAAACCAGCGGGCAGCTTGCCCTGCATCCGGCGCTCGAACTCGCGCGCGAGCTCCGGATGCGCATAGGCGTAGGCGTCGAATTGCTCGCGCCACGATCCTTCGGCGACCGCGCCCTGCTCGCGCGCGTCCCAGGCAGATCTGACATGCGGCGGGACCTCGAAAGGCGCCCAGCTCCAGTCGAGCGCCGTGCGGGTCGCCGCGACCTCCTTGTCGCCCAGTGCCGCGCCGTGGGCCTCGTGCGACCCGGCCTTGTTCGGGGAGCCATTGCCGATGACGGTCTTGCAGCAGAGGAGCGACGGCCGGTCGGTCACCGCTTTCGCGGCGACGATCGCGCGGTGGACCGCCTCCCGGTCGTGTCCGTCGACGGCGCGCAGCACGTCCCAGCCGTAACTCTCGAAGCGGCGTGGCGTGTCGTCGGTGA
This sequence comes from Casimicrobiaceae bacterium, assembly GCA_035934825.1. GTDB lineage: Bacteria > Pseudomonadota > Gammaproteobacteria > Burkholderiales > Casimicrobiaceae > VBCG01. The sequence continues at coordinate 7,196 of DASYXO010000391.1, read as the reverse complement.
ACCAGCCTTCGACATGGCCGTCGATCGAGATGCCGTTGTCATCGTAGAGCGCGATCAGCTTGCCGAGGCGCAACGTGCCGGCGAGCGAGCATGCCTCGTGCGAGATTCCTTCCATCATGCAGCCGTCGCCGAGAAACACGTAGGTGTGGTGGTCGATGATGTCGAAGCCCGGCCGGTTGAACTCGGCCGCCAGCTGCCTCTCGGCGATCGCCATGCCCACCGCATTCGCGATGCCCTGCCCCAGCGGACCGGTCGTGGTCTCGACACCCGGCGTCACGCCGACCTCCGGGTGGCCCGGGGTCTTCGAGTGCATCTGCCGGAAGTGCCTGAGGTCCTCGATCGACACGTCGTAGCCGGACAGGTGCAGCAGCGCGTACTGCAGCATCGAGCCATGGCCATTCGACAGCACGAAGCGGTCGCGGTCGACCCATCGCGGGTTGGCCGGGTTGTGGCGCAGATGGCGCCGCCAAAGCACCTCGGCGATCTCGGCCATGCCCATCGGCATGCCTGGATGCCCGGAGTTCGCCTTCTGCACGGCGTCCATCGACAGCGCGCGCAGGACGTTGACGACATCGCGCTGCGCCGCGTCGATCGCGGGTCGCTCGCTCACCTGGACATTCATCTTGCACTCCTCCGGCTAGCCCGCCATTGCCTGCTTGCGCCGCTCGATCAGCCGCCAGATCATCGGCGTGAAGATGAGCTGCATCGCGAGGTCCATCTTGCCACCCGGGCAGACGATCGTGTTCGCGCGCGACATGAACGACCCGTTCATCATCGACAGCAGGTACGGAAAATCGATGCCGCGCGGATTGGCGAAGCGGATCACCAGCATCGACTCCTCCGGCGTCGGTATGAACCTGGCGATGAACGGGTTGGACGTGTCGACGATCGGCACGCGCTGGAAGTTGACGTGGGTGTGCGCGAACTGGGGGCAGATGTAGTGGACGTAGTCGTTCATCCGCCGCAGGATCGTGTCGGTCACCGCCTCGGTCGAATAGCCGCGCATCTTCTGGTCGCGCTGCAGCTTCTGGATCCACTCGAGGTTGATCACCGGGACGACCCCGATCAGCAGGTCGACGTGCTGGGCGACGTTCGCCTCCTCGGTGACGACGGCCCCGTGCAGCCCCTCGTAGAACAGCAGGTCGGTGTCCGCCGGCAAGTCTTCCCAGGCCGTGAACGTTCCCGGCTTCTGGGCGTAAGGCTTCGCCTCCTCGTCGTCGTGCAGGTACCTGCGCCGCTTGCCGCGACCCGTCTCGGCGTAGATCCTGAACAGGTCGGCGAGCTCCTTGAACAGGTTCGCCTCGGGGCCGAAATGACTGAAATGCTGGTTGCCCCGCGCGAGCTCCTCGGCCATCTTCTGCTTCATCTCGGCGCGATCGTAGCGATGAAAGCTATCGCCTTCGAGGAATGCCGCGTCGACGGCCTCGCGGCGGAAGATCTGCTCGAACGTGCGCATCACCGAGGTCGTGCCCGCGCCCGACGAGCCGGTGATCGCAATGATCGGATGCTTGATCGACATCCCTCTCCTCCGTGCTTGCGTTCTGATCAGATGGTCGCGCGGAACAGGCCGCGCGAGGCGAACAGCGGCGCGTCGAATTCGCGCAGGTTGTGGTCGCGGTGATACTGCTCGATCCTGGCGACCTCCTCGCGTGATCCGAAGACGAGGCCGATGCGCTGGTGCAGCGATTCGGGCACGGTGTCCAGCATCCGGCCCCGTCCGGTGCTCGCCCGCCCGCCTGCCTGCTCGACGATGAACGCAATCGGATTCGCCTCGTAGAGCAAGCGCAGCCTCCCCGGCTTCGGCGGCTCCTTGGAGTCGCGCGGATAGAGGAACACGCCGCCGCGCATCAGCACGCGATGCGTCTCCGCGACCAGCGAAGCAATCCACCGCATGTTGAAATCCTTGCCGCGCGGACCCGACTTGCCGGCGAGGCACTCCTCGACATAGCGCGTGACCGCGGGCTCCCAGAAGCGGCTGTTCGAGGCGTTGATCGCGAACTCGCTGGTCGTCACCGGGATCCCGATGCCCGGGTGCGTCAGGAAGAACTCGCCCAGCAGCGGGTCGAGTGTGAACCCGTGGACGCCGTTGCCCACGGTCAGCACCAGCATCGTCGACGGTCCATAGATCGCGTAGCCCGCGCACACCTGCTGGTGGCCTGGCTGCAGGAAGTCAGCGGCAACGGCATCGGCGCCGGGGTTCGGCGCGCGCAGGATCGAGAAGATGCTGCCGACGGCGACGTTGACATCGATGTTCGACGAGCCATCCAGCGGATCGAACGCGAGCAGGTAGCTCCCTTTCGGGTATTGCGCCGGAATCGCGTACGGCGCGTCGAGCTCCTCGGACGCCATGCCGCCCAGATGACCACCCCACTCGTTGGCGCGCAGGAACAGGTCGTTGGCGATGACGTCGAGCTTCTTCTGGGTCTCGCCCTGGACGTTGGTGGTCGCATTGCCGCCGAGGACGCCGGCCAATGCGCCGCTCGCGACCTCGCGCGAGATCGCCTTGCAGGCAAGCGCGACGTCGAGGATGAGGCCGTTGAATTCGCCGCTTGCGCCAGGGTGGCGGCGGCGCTCCTCGATCAGGAACTGGGTCAGCGTCGTTCGGTCGGCAAGCATCGTGCGGTCCCTCGGGCTTGAAGGTGTGCAAGGCGTGGCGAGGCCGGCAGCGCGGGGAGCTCGGCGATGCTCGCGATGATCCAGTCCGGGCGCTCGGCGGCGAGGGAGCGACCCTGGTGATATCCGTAGTCGACGACTGCGACCGGACAGCCCGCCGCACGCGCGGCGGCAATGTCGATGCGCGAATCCCCGACGTAGAGCAAATCGCCGGGAGCGACGCCGAGGCGCCGGCAGGCCGCGAGCAGCAGCGTGGGGGCGGGCTTGCGCTCCTCGGGCCGGTCGGCGCACAACGCGAATTCCAGGCGGCCGGACAGGCCGGCGGCATCGAGCAGAGACCGCGTGAACACGCTCGCCTTGTTGGTGATGCAGCAGCGCGCGATCCCCATGGCATCCAGCGCCGCCAAGCCCTCGACCACGCCCGGATAGACGCGGCTTCGCTCGAACAGCCGCTCGGCGTAGCAGTGGCGAAACAGCGCCGCCGCCGCCGCCAGCGGACCCGGCTCGCCGGCGCGCCCCGTGCTCGCCGCAAGTGCGGCTTCGACCAGCCCGTCGATGCCGTTGCCGATCAGCGCAGCGATCCGCGGCTCGGGCAGTCGCGCATGGCCCAGCGCCTCCAGCATCGCATTCGCCGCAGCGGCGAGGTCGGGAGCGCTGTCGACGAGGGTCCCGTCGAGGTCGAAGGCGACCGCGCGAACGCGCGCGAGCAGCTTTCGCGCGTCGGCTCGGGCATCGCCTTGCCGGTGCATCACGATTTCGGGGCTTGCTGCGCAGCGCGGCCCGTCGCCGCCGCATGCAGGCTGCGCAGCTCAGAGAGGCCCAGCCAAGGGCCTCCTACCGTCGCGGCCTGTGCCGGCGGCAGCGGATGCGCTGGATCGCCCAGGTGCGAGAGCACGAGATCCGCGGCGCTGAAATCCTCGCCCAGCGTCCATTGCGAGGGCGTCACGACCGTGCAGAGGCCCGCGGCCTTGGCCGCGCGCAGGCCGTTCGCGGAATCCTCGAAGGCGACGCAGCGCCGCGCGGGTTCGCCCAGCGTCGCCAGCGCCAGTGCATAGATGTCGGGGGCCGGCTTCTTGCGCTCGACGTGGTCGCCGCAGGCGATGCACGCGAAGCGCTGCAGCGCGTCCGCGCCCAGGTGCCGCGTCAGCAGTGCGTGGACGTTCTCGGCCGTCGTCGTCGACGCGATCGCAAGCCGCATTCCGGCACCGCGCGCGTCCTCGAACAGGCGCTCGATCCCGGGCCGCAGCCTGCAGCGACCGTCGGCGATCAGCTCGGCGTACAGCCGGGTCTTCGCGCGGTGGATCGCGGGCACGAGCTGGCGCAGGCGGGCGGACTGGGCGGCGGCCGGCAGGGTCTCGATGTAGAGTGCGATGCGCTCCTTGCCGCCGGAGGTCTTCAGCAGCTCGCGGTAGAGCGGCTTTCCCCATTCCCAGTCGAGGCCGAACTCCAGGAACGCGTAGTTGAATGCCTGGCGATGCGTCTCCTCGGTGTCGGCGAGCGTTCCGTCGACGTCGAAGATCAGTGCGCCAGGGCGATCCGCGGCACACTTCGTGCCGCTGGCCACTGCACCGGGATCCGCAGCGCTCGTCACTTCTCGTCCCCGTTGCCGAACACGCGACTCGCCCGGATGTCGGCGGCCTCGATGGTCATCAGCGCGTCGCGCGACAGCGAACCGCCGCGGTTCTCGAACAGGCGCTTGGCCTGACGCAGTCGCGCGCGGTCCAGCGCATTGCGCACCGAGCGTGCATTGGCGAAATGCGGCCGCGTCCTGCGCCGCGCGATGTACTGCCGCAGGGCCTGCGCGGCGTCGTCGCTCAGCCGGTATTGCATCTTGTCCAGCATCAGCCGGGCGATCGCGAAGAGCTCGTCCTCCGAATAATCGGGAAAGTCGATGTGGTGTGCGATGCGCGACGACAGTCCCGGGTTGCTTTGAAAGAAGCGCTCCATCCGTTCTCTGTATCCGGCCAGGATCACGACCAGGTCGTCGCGCTGGTTCTCCATCACCTGCAGCAGGATCTCGATTGCCTCCTGGCCGTAGTCGCGCTCGTTCTCGGGCCGGTAGAGGTAATACGCCTCGTCGATGAACAGGACGCCGCCCATCGCCTTCTTCAGCACTTCCTTGGTCTTGGGTGCCGTGTGGCCGATGTACTGGCCGACCAGGTCGTCGCGGGTGACGGCGACCAGATGCCCCTTGCGTACGTAGCCCAGGCTGTGGAGCAGCGCGGCCATCCGCAGCGCGACCGTCGTCTTGCCGGTGCCGGGATTGCCGGTGAACGACATGTGCAGCGACGGTGCGCCGGCGTCCAGTCCCAACCCCAGCGTGCGGCGCAGCCGCTCGACCAGCAGCAGGGCTGCGATCTCGCGCACGCGCGTTTTGACCGGAACGAGGCCGACCAGCTCGCGGTCGAGCGCGTCGAGCGTCTCGCCGACGTGCGAGTCGCGATAGAGTGCGTCGAGATCGAGCGGCGGCTGTTCCGGGGCCGACACGATGCCTCCTCCTGACATCGGGTTGCGCGGCTCGGCGCGCTAGTAGCGCGCCCCCTCGGGCTTGTCGGTCGCGTAGGCGCGCGTCGTGTACCGGATCTGCCGTCCGGCGCCCTCCTCGCGGACCAGCGCGAAGCCCGGCTCGTTCTTCGGCCGGTTGACGATGAACGACAGCCGCAGCGACTCGACGCCGTGGGTCGAGTCGAAGGCATTGACCTTGACGTAGCAGCTGGGGAACGCTGCGCGGCAGCCCTGTACCTCGCCCATGATGCCCGCCGCATCCCTGAGGTCGAACATCGGTGCCCCGTACATGTCCCAGTAGCTGTTCCGCGGGTGGGGGTCGTCGGTGTACTCGATCGACACCGCCCAGCCGTTCTTCAGGCAATACTCGATCTGCGCAACGACTTGCTCGTCGGTCAGGTCGGGAAGGAACGAAAACGTGCCTTGGGTCAGCTTCATCGCTCGGTCTCCTCTCGGTGTCCGGTCAGGCGGCGGTCGGGGTCGGCACGAAATCCAGCGTGTCGGTGCTCGCGTAGTCGAATGTGATGTCCTTCCACGTGTCGAGGGCCGCGCGCAGCGGCACGCAATGGCGCGCCGCATTCTCGAGGATCTGCGGCCCCTCGTTCCAGATGTCGCGGCCCTCGTTGCGGGCGAGGATCATGGCCTCGAGGCCCACCCGGTTCGCGGTCGCCCCGGCGGCGATGCCCATCGGGTGGCCGATCGTGCCTCCGCCGAACTGCAGCACGTTGTCCTCGCCGAGGTAGGTGACGAGCTGGTGCATCTGCCCGACGTGGATGCCGCCCGACGCGACCGGCATCACCTTGCGCAAACCCGCCCAGTCCTGCTCGAAAAAGATGCCGCGCGTCAGGTTCACCGGGTTTGCCGGCTCGCGCAGGATGTCGTAGAAGCCCTGGACCGAGTTCGGGTCGCCCTCGAGCTTGCCGACGACCGTGCCCGCGTGGATGTGATCGACGCCCGCCAGCCGCATCCACTTGGAGATCACGCGGAACGAAACGCCGTGCGTCTTCTGCCGCGTATACGTCGAATGGCCGGCGCGATGCAGGTGCAGGATCATGTCGTTCTTCCGCGCCCACTTGGACATCGACTGGATCGCGGTGTAGCCGATGACGAGGTCGATCATCACGACCACCGAGCCCAGCTCCTTCGCGAAATTCGCGCGTTCGTACATGTCCTCCATCGTGCCGGCGGTCACGTTGAGATAGTGCCCCTTGATCTCGCCGGTCGCCGCCTGCGCGCGGCTCACGGCTTCCATGCACGACAGGAAGCGGTCGCGCCAGTGCATGAACGGCTGCGAGTTGATGTTCTCGTCGTCCTTGGTGAAATCAAGCCCGCCTTTCAGCGCCTCGTAGACGACGCGGCCGTAGTTCTTGCCCGACAGCCCGAGCTTGGGCTTGACGGTCGCGCCGAGCAGCGGACGGCCGAACTTGTCGAGGCGCTCGCGCTCGACCACGATGCCGGTCGGGGGCCCGTCGAAGGTCTTCACGTAGGCGACCGGGATGCGCATGTCCTCGAGGCGCAGTGCCTTGATCGGCTTGAAGCCGAAAACGTTGCCGATGATCGATGCGGTCAGGTTCGCGATCGAACCCGGCTCGAACAGGTCGAGGTCGTACGCGATCCACGCGAAATACTGGCCCGGCGAGCCGGGAACGGGGTCGACCTGGTAGGCCTTGGCGCGATATCGCTCGCAGGAGGTCAGCCGGTCGGTCCATACGACGGTCCAGGTTGCCGTCGACGATTCGCCCGCGACCGCCGCGGCCGCTTCCTCCGCATCGACACCTTCCTGGGGCGTGATCCGGAACAGCGCCAGGACGTCGGTGTCCTTGGGCACGTAGTCGGGTTCCCAGTAGCCCATCTGCGCGTACTTGAGCACGCCGGCCCTGTAGCGCGCCGCGGCGTCCGTGATCGTCTTCGCTTCTGCGTGCGTTCCCATCGCAGCTTCTCCACGTCGGATGATCGGTGCAGGTTAGTCGGCCTCTTGCATTAGCGCTACTTAAAGTTTCTAATATGTTCGATAAGTTTTCCTGACAAGGAGCGATGTTGCGCCGCACAACATTGCGCCAGCTCCAGATCTTCGAGAG
>DASYXO010000375.1:0-14076 GCA_035934825.1 Casimicrobiaceae bacterium | reverse complement strand
GGTATGTGAGGGCCCCCGCCTAAATTAATATGGCACTGACCCAAATTTCGCGGTAATCTAATACCGCTCTGACCCCAATTTCCGTGACGGCATGCGCCCGATCAGCGGGAGCTTCGGGAGATCGTCGGGGCCAGCGACATGCCGGAGCGGTCTTCGGCCTCAGCCGAATCGCGACAGGATCTCCGCGACCTTGTTGGCATGCTCGCGGCGCGCTCCCGCCTTCGCCGGCAGGTCTTCGCGGATCATGCAGGAGATCATCTCGTAGAACGCTCGATCGAGCGCCTTGCGGGCGGCCGCGAGCTGGAGCGCCACGTCCTCGCATCGCGAATCCTCCGCGATCATCCGCCGGACCCCCCGCACCTGCCCTTCGACGCGCGCGAGGCGCGCATCCAGGGCACGTTTGGCCGCTTCGTCATGGAATGTGGGATGTTTCATCGGCGGTGGCTCCGAATATCGCGATACCGGCGATCGGGACTATACATCGGGAGGTCGGGACGGCTATACACCGGGAGGTAAGGACGGCGCAGTGTCGCCATGAAAAAACACTGCGCCGGCCGCCCGCGGGAGCGAATTACGGGGCAAAAGCCCTTGCGCCTACCCGGGGAGAGTATTAGCATTTTCTAATTGAACGACCCGGCGCCCTCCGGGCACACCCGCAGGAGGAAACGATGTCAACCATGCCCGACGCCCTCGAGAGGCTCGACCCTGCGCTGCTCGAGCGGCTGGTCAGCGAGCGCATCGATGCATTGCTTCCGCAGAAGCTCGAAGCGGCGCTCGCCGAGCGTGATTCGGCGAAGACCCCTTCGATGACGATCATCGCGACCAAGGGAACGCTGGATTGGGCGTACCCGCCTTTCATCCTGGCGTCGACTGCAGCCGCGCTCGGCTGGAACGTCTCGATCTTCTTCACCTTTTACGGCCTCGAGCTGCTGCGCAAGGACATGAAGAAGCTGAAGGTGAGCCCGCTCGGCAATCCGGCGATGCCGATGAAGATGCCGATGGGTCCCGCGTGGTTCCGGTCGATCCGCTGGAACGTCCCGAATCTGGTGCAGTCGCTGGTGCCCCGGTACGAGGCCTTCGCGACGCGGATGATGCGCAAGACCATCAAGAACAAGGGCATCGCCGACATCGCCGAGTTGCGCAGCCTGTGCCTCGAAGCGGGGGTCAACATGATCGGCTGCCAGATGACGGTCGACCTGTTCGGCTACAAGCCCAAGGATTTCATCCCCGAGGTCAAGGAGTTCGTCGGTGCCGCCACCTTCCTGCCGATGGCGAAGGAGGCCGACGTCAGCCTGTTCGTCTAGCGGCACCGGACTGGAAACGGCGCCGGCAGCCGATGCCGGCCGTAACGCAGCAGCGTCTCAAGGAGGGAAACGTGCAAAAACGCTTGATTGTGGCGCTCGTCGCCGCCATGCCACTCGCCGCTCATGCGACCGACGGGTATTTCAGCCACGGGTATGGAATGGTCGCCAAGGGCATGGGCGGCGCGGCCATCGCCGTCACCGGCGACGCCTTCGGCGGTGCCAACAACCCCGCGACGATGGCGTTCGCCGGCAACCAGTTCGACGTGGGTGTCGATCTGTTCAGTCCGCATCGCAAGGCCGAGCGGACCGGGGGCGCGGCCTACGGCCTCGATGGCGCGGCCGACAGCGGCAGCGATTATTTCGGAATCCCGGAGATGGCCTACAACAGGATGCTCCGCCCGGATCTTTCGTTGGGGGTGACTGTCTACGGCAACGGCGGCATGAACACCAACTATTCAGGCGGCCAGCTGCCGTCGCCCGGCGCCTGCGGACCGGCGACCGGGCCGGGCAGCGGCTTCAATCCCTCGCCCGGCCCCTACAACCTGCTGTGCGGCAACGGTAGCCTCGGCGTCGACCTGACGCAACTCGTCATCGCGCCGACGCTCGCCTGGCGCATCAATGCGCAGAACTCGATCGGCGTCGCGCCGCTGTTCGCTTACCAGCGGTTCAGGGCCGAGGGCGTGCAGGCCTTCGCCGGGCTGTCGACGTCGCCCGGCAACGTCACCAACAACGGCTACGACAATTCGACGGGTTGGGGCGTGCGCGTCGGCTACTACGGCCAGATCACGCCGCAGTTCGCGGTCGGGGCGACCTACCAGTCGAAGCTCAGCATGGGCAATTTCGACAAGTACCGGGGCCTGTTCGCGCAGGGCGGCGGCTTCGACATCCCGTCGAACTGGGGCGTCGGCATCGCGATCACGCCGGTGCCCGAGTGGATGATCGCGCTCGACTACGAGCGTATCAACTACAGCGATTCGAGCTCGGTCAACAATCGCAGCGACCTGGTCCTGCAATGCGTGGGCGGCAATCCGGCGGCTTGCCTCGGTGGATCGAATGGCGCGGGCTTCGGGTGGCAGGATGTCGATGTCTGGAAGCTGGGCATCCAGTACAAGCTCGATTCGCAGTGGACGCTGCGCGCCGGCTACAACCACAGCGACAACCCGATCCAGTCGCGCGACGTGACCTTCAACATCCTCGCTCCCGGGGTGATCAGGGACCACGCCACGGTGGGCGCGACGTACAAGCTCGACGCGCAGAACGACATCACCGGCGCGGCCATGTACGCGTTCAACAACAGTGTCCAGGGTGCGAGCCTGTTCAACAATTTCTTCCCGCCACCGCAGCCGTCGATGCAGGAAAAGATCCAGATGTACGAATGGTCGCTAGGCGTGCAGTGGGCGCATCATTTCTGACCTGACCGGCGCTGGACGCAGGACCCGGCCCCGCTGCTGGCGGGGCCGGCCGTTTCCGGGCCGCCGATGCGCCATCGCGCTCCGGCCGCAACGCCGCAATGGGGCGCTGCGCGGCCGCCGGTCGCGCCGGTCCTACGGGAGCGTCCACCCGATGCGCCGCAGGAACTCGAGCGTCGGGGCGGCCGTCTGCAGCGCCAGCGCGCAGCGCGCCGGATTGCCCGATGCCATTGCGCGCCAGCGTCCGCCGGGCCGCAGCCCCGCGCTTTCGTAGACTGCGGACGGTGGATAGTGGACGTGCCGGACGAATGCGCCGAAGACGGGGGCGAGCGCGTGCGACAGCAGTGCGCGGCGCCAGGGGGCGACGCGCTTGGTCGCGGCTTCGCATTGCCTGCGCGCGAAAGCCGCGTGCATCGCCTCGTCGTGGCTGTGGATGCGAGCGATCCTGAACACGACGGCGCTGAGCGTCACGTCCTCGACGCCCTGCTGCAGCCGCCGGTTGAGCCGGTTCGGCAACTCCTCGCCGATCACGACCAGTGCCCAGAACAGGGCGGATCCGGGCGGGACCCAGCGGCCGAGCGCATGGGCGAGGCGCAGGCCGGCGCTCTGGGACGGGGCGAGCGCGATACCGCTGCGCCGGATCAGCTCGACGAACATCAGGCTGTGCCCGGCTTCCTCGCGGATCTCGCGCAGGTACGCAGCGCGCGTGAGCGGGTCGCCGGTGCGCCAGGCGAGCAGGGCGAGCCGCTCGACGAACAGCGCCTCGAGCCAGATCCCGGTCTGCAGCAGGTGGAGGTATTCGCAGTGGGATAGCCGCCGGCGCAGCGCGAGCGGAAGCGCCTCGAATTCGTCGACGCCGGCGAGCGACAACGCGTCGGGCGGCAGCCACCAGCACTGGTGATCGACCGCGTCCCAGTCGATCTGGCGCAGCGGATCTTCGTAGGGGGCCGTCGTGTTGGCGGTCAGGGGCACGTCGGTGGAGTGCGGCACGCGATGCGGGGCACGACGGACCGGTCCCGATCGCTGGCAATATACCGGCATGAACGCCCGCTGCAAACCCTCCGGGACTTGAACTGAAGCTCGACCTCTTCCACGAATTCGCCGTGCCGCCACCGCTCGGTCGCAGCGAGGCCACGGCATACGCGGAAACGCTCGAGGAAATCGAGCTCGCCGATCGGCTCGGCTTCCACGGCGTGTGGCTCACCGAGCATCATTTCATGCCTGGCTACGCGCATTCGTCGAAACCCGAGCTGATCCTCGCCGCGCTCGCGCGGCGCACATCGCGATTGCGGCTCGGATTGGGTGTCGTGCCCCTTCCCTACCACCATCCGGTGCATGTCGCCGAGCGTGTCGCGACCCTCGACCTGCTTTGCGACGGCAGGCTCGAGGTCGGCATCGGCCGCGGTTTCTCGCCGCAGGAGTATGCGGCGTTCGGCGTCGACATGAGCGACAGTCGCGCGCTGGTCGACGAGTCGCTCGCGATCCTGCGCGCGGCGGCAGCCGACGCGCCGGTTCGTTTCGCGGGCGCGCATTTCAGGCTCGACGGGGTGACCATCGTCCCGAAGCCGGTGCAGCGCCCGCATCCGCCCCTGTGGACCGCTGCCGTGAGTCCTGACACGTTCCAATGGGCCGCGCGAGTGGGTCTGGGCGTGCTGGCGGGGCCTTTCAAGCCATGGTTCATGGTCGCGTCCGACATCCGTCGCTACCGGGGGCTCTGGGCGCATCCGGAGCCGATGCGCATCGGGATGACGGTCGGCATGCTGTGCCTGCCCGACGGCGCGCGCGCGCGCCGCCTCGCCGCTCCGGCATTCAAATGGTTCTACGACGAGCTGTTGCGGGTCACCGCTCCGGTGCTCGAGAACCTGCTGCCGAGCTACGAGCAGTTCCGCGATCTGGGACGATTCCGGAGACTCGCCCGCTGGGGCGCGCGTCCGCGCGTGCTCGATCTCGCCGGGCTGACCGTCGCTGGCACGCCGGACGAATGCCTTGCGCGCATCCACCGCTACCGCGACGCGGGCGTCACGCACCTGCTTTGCGCCATCGGCGCCGGCGCACTGCCAACCGAGCTGGTGCGCGAGTCCCTCGAATGCATCGCGTCGGATGTGCTGCCCGCGCTGGCGCAGCCGTGACGCCATGAGCCGATGCGCGTCGTCGTGACCGGTGCCGCAGGACGGCTCGCGCGCGTCGTCCTGCCGCGGCTGTGCGCGGATCCCGCGGTGGAGTCCGTGACCGGCATCGACCGGGCGCGACCCGCATTCAGTCATCCGAAATTCGAGCCGGTCGTCGCCGACCTTGCCGAACGCGCGGCACATGTCCACCTGCCCGGCGCTGACGCGCTGGCGAACCTCGCGTTCGTGCTGATGCGCGGGCGACAGCCGCTGCGCGAGATGGCGCGTGGCAACGTCGAGGGAACGAAAGCGCTGCTGGCGGCGGCGCAGTCCGCGGGCATCGGCTCGATCGTGCATCTGTCGTCGGCTGCGGTCTACGGCCACGGCATCGGGCTCACCGAGGACGCTGCGCTCGCGCCTTTGCCGCGCTTCCAGTACGCATTGCAGAAAGCGCAAGTCGACGCCTGGATCGCGCAGGCGCTTCCGCGCGTGGCGATCCTGCGCCCGACGGTGATCCTGGGACCGAATGCCCAGCCGCTGCTGCGCCGGCTGGCCGCCGCGCCCTGCTACCTGCGGCTGCCCGATCCGCAGCCGCGGCTGCAATGCGTGCACGAGGACGACGTCGCGCAGGCCGTCGCGCTGGCGCTCCGCCTTGGCGCTCGGGGCCCGTTCAACCTCGCCGCGCCCGGTGATTTCTCGCTGCGCGAGCTGGTGCGCGCGCGCAGGCCGCGCGCGCACGGTGTCCCGCTCGCGCTCGCAGGCGTCGCGCTGCGCGTCGCGTGGCAGGCGACCGGCTGGGGCGGCGAACCTGGATGGCTGGACGGCGTCGCCCTATCGTTGACGCTCGACTGCTCGCGCGCAACCGCGGTGCTCGGATGGCGCCCGCGCCACACGCGCTGGCAAGAGATCGCGGGCGTACTAGAATGATGGACGGGGGAGCGAGGACATGCAGCTACTCGACGAATTGAAGCAGCGCCTCGATGCCGAATCGAGCCTCTTCCGCATGCAGCTTTTGCGCGAGGACATCGCCCGGCTGACGAAGCTCGGCGAGCTTGCGCGCTCTACCGGCGATTTCGACGCGTTCAGGAAGGTGGCGATGCGCATCGGCTGGACGCAGGGCGATGCGCGCACGCAGGAGCTCGCCGGGCCGCTCGGCGTATTGCTCGAGGCGGTCTACGCGCATTTCAAGGAAGGCGGCAGCGGAACGGCCGGTGAACGCGGCGAGGCGACCCGCGACCCGGCGCAGGAGGCGCACATCGTCGCCGCCTGGCACGAGCTGCATCGGGTGAGGATGGAGCGGCTCGCCGGCTGCCTGTCGAATCCCGTCCCGAAGCCCACCGACTGACGCGGACGGGCGGCGGATCCACGTGGCGGTTCAGATCTCGACCGTCGAGCTGCGAGCGGCCGACTGCGGCTGGCAGAACACCGAGTACAGCGTCCCCATCACGGTGATGACGTCGCGGCTCGCGAGCGAGTAGAGCACCGTCTGGCGGATCCGCCGGCTCGACACGACACCCTCGCGGCGCAGCACGGCCAGATGCTGCGAAATCCCGGATTGGCTCAGCCCGACCGCGCGCTCGAGCTCGCCGACCGAGCGCTCGCCGTCGGCAAGCTGGCACAGGATCACCAGCCGCGCCGGATTCGACATGGCCTTCAGGAGTTTTGCCGCGCGGCGTGCGTTCCGCTCGAGCTCCGCCAAGCGTGCGCCCGCGCTGCCCCACGCGGGATCGATCGCCGCGAGTTCCGATCGCTGCGTCATCGCCGAGCGTCGATTGCGTGGGCGTTCAGGGCGTGCAGGCACATCCGGCGAATCCATCGGCTGCCATCTTGGCCTCGTAGGGACCGGCGACCGCCGTGCCCGGCGTCAGCGTCGCTTTCACCGTCGCCCAATCCTCGGGCTTGATGATGACCAGCCAACCTGCCCCGTACGGATCCTCGTTGGCGAGCGAGGGCTTGTTCACGACATCCTCGTTGATCGCCACGATCTCACCGCCGGCAGCCGACTTGGCAGGGCCGACCCATTTGCCGGACTCGACCGTCGCGCAGGACTTGCCGGCCTGCACCGCCCGTCCGACTTTCTTGGGGGTGAAGGCGACGAGCTGGCCGGCCATCGCGGTTGCAACGGTGGTCATTCCGAGCTTCACCTTGCCGTCTCCTTCTTCCCTGAACCAGATGTGGTTCTCGACGTCGTACAGCAGGTCGTCGGGGATATTGCAGCCGCGCACGGTGGCCATCGGCGCTCCTATCTCATTGCGGAATTCGTCAGGATTCTAGGCGCAGCGACCGCGACGCACAACAGAACTCGCCCAGTCCCTCGACTTCCATCTTGCCCCCGACGAACAGGGCGAGATGCCGCACGAGCATCGCCATCATCCTTTGGCGCTGCGCCGACTCCGGGTTCCCCGGCTCGAAGCTGAGCAGGTTATAGTGGTACGCGACCTCGCGGCAGGTCTCGCGGCAGGCGTTGAAGCTCGGGAGGTCCTGCGCGCCCTGCCGGTGCAGGGCGAGCAGCCGGAAACCCTCGCGCGAGTCGCCCGTGGGCACCTTGCCGCGAGCCTCGACCCATCGCGCCAGCACATCCTCGGCGCAGTCGAGCAGGGCCTGCGCTGCGGCCGGTGCATCAGGTAGGGCTGCGGCCGCGTCGATCCGTGCGTCGGCGGCGGCACTCATGCGAGCCCCTTGTCCTTCAGTGTCTCGAGGCCGTCGGAGACGTTCTCCTGGACGCCGACAGTGCGCGGCGACAGCCCGAGGGCGATGCCGAGTAGCTGGGTGAAATAGAGCATCTTCACGCTTGTCTTCTCGCCCAGAACCTTCTCGGCGCGAACCTGGTGCATCTCGAGTCCCGAGTGACAGGTCGGGCATTCGGTGGCGATGACGTCGGCGCCCGCGGCTTCGGCCGCGCGCAGGATATTCAGCACGAGCTTCGTCGAGGTGTCGCTGTCGGACAACGTGTGCGCGCCGCCGCAGCATGCGGTCTTCAGCGGGAAGTCGACGTTGGTGGCGCCTGCGGCGTCCAGCAGGTCGTCCATGAAATGGGGCTGCGACGTCGACTCGGTGCCCGGTCCCTGGTCCTTCTCAGGGAAGATATGCCGCGGCCGCGTGTACATGCAGCCGTAGTAGTTCGCGACCTTGAGCCCCTTCAGCGAGTTCGACACGCGCTCGCGCAATGCGCCTTCGCCGACGCCGTGCTTGATCCAGTCCAGCGCGTGGATCGTCTCCACCTGCCCGGCCTGGTAGGTGGCATGGCCGGCCTTCTCCGAGATGCGGCCGACGACCTCGCGCGACGACTCGTCCTTCGCGAGGTCGTGTTCGGCCTTCTTCAGGTTGTGATAGCAGCCATTGCAGGGGGCCATTACCACCGACGCATGCATCACGTTGGCGGCGATCGACAGGACGCGCGACGACAGGTAGGTCTGGATCTTGGGGTCGACGTTCTTCACTTCCATCGCTCCGCAGCAGTTCCAGTTCGGCACTTCGTCGAGCGCGAGCCCCAGCGCCTTGCCGACCGCCTTGGTCGAGCGGTTGTAGGCGTGGCCCGTGCCCTCGAGCGCGCAGCCGGGGTAGTAGGCGACCCGCCGGTACCTGGCCTTCGCGTCTTTCACATCGGAACCCGACATCATTTCGCTCCTGGTTCTGGAAGGCTCAGCGCCTTGCGCTGCCGCCGCTCCTGCTCGCCGACATAGCTCGCGATCGCGTCGCGGCTCCTGCCCCAGCCGCGGGTGCGTGGCCGGATCAGCGCGGCAATGCCCATCAGCATGCCCATCTTGAACGGGAGCTTCCGCGCCAGCCGCTTGCCCATCTCGATCAGCCAGTCCTGGCGCAGCGGCTGCGCGCTCCTCGCGAAGAAGCCGCGGATGATGCGACCCTCCTCGATCTTGCCGGTCGCGATGACCTGCTCGGAGAACTCCTCGTCGAACATCGTCGACCTCGACTTCGGCGTGTGGCCCTTGAGCTCGAGCCAGTGCGCCGTTGCCTTCATCACGCCTTCGGGGAACACGTCGCGCGGGCAGGCATACGTGCACTTGTTGCACGAGACGCATTGCCAGATGATGTCCTTGTCGCGCAGCAGCTCGGACTCCATGCCCACGCGGATCAGGTAGATCCAGTAGCGCGGGTTGAAGTCGGGGTTGACCGCGTTGACCGTGCACGAATTGGTGCACGAGCCGCACTGCCAGCAGCGGTGCACGTACTCACCCCCGGGCAGCGCCGCGATCTCGTCCTGCAGCCGCTCGTTGTAGTCCGAGACGACGCGCGTCTCGATGAACGTGCTCCAGTGTCCGGAGACGTCGACGCCATCCAGGACGAGCTTGTCGTGCGCCTTGATGTTCTCGGGGCGGATCAGCGATTTTTCATGGATCGGCATCGAAGTACCGCCAGGGGCAGTTGTTGAGACGAGGCAGGTCGGCGATCGTCGCCTCGCCGTCGATCGCCTTCAGCTTGCTGCGGCCGTCCACCGCGACGTCGAGCCCGAGCATGCGCCGCGTGTGCTGCATCGGGTCTTCGGGGGAGGCAAAGTCCGTCCGCAGGTAGCTGCCGCCCTGCTCGGAGATGTACTCGGCGTACACCTGGGCCGTCAGCAAGTCGACGTACTGCAGGACGTCGCGGAACACGCCGTTCGTCGTCAGGTACTGCGACAATTCCTCGCGCAGCACGACGAAGGTCTCGTGCCGGTCGGGAATATCGATCACCAAGTGGTCGACGTTGTCGGCGTGCCAGATCTCGCGCAGGACGCCGGTGTTGGCACGCTGATCCCAGACCCACCGGCACATCAGCGGGTAGCGCTCGGGATCGACGTTGTGCAGCACGTCGACCGCGAGATCGCGCACCCAGCGGTGCTCGCGGTCGTCGGGGAAGCGCCCGCAGAACGCCGAGATCGCGTCGTCGGCCGCCGAAGTTTCGCGCGCGGCGTCGAGCAGGTCGGCGAGCCGCGACCGGATCCCGCCGAATCCGCGCTCGTCCAGATAGGGCCCGACGCGCCGGCGTACGGTGGCGATCAGCGACAGCAGCTGCCGCAGCGTCTTCGGCTCGACGCTGCGCGCGCGCCCCTCCCCCAGTGCCTGCGCGAACAGCGCCGACTTGAGCTTCACCGCATCGACGTAGCGCTCGACGCCGCCGTAGTCCTCGGTGCGCACGACCAGCGACTCCAGGGCGGTCTTGAGCTTGGGGCCCGAAAGGTCCAGCACCGGCCGCGGGGCCGCCGGGACCGCGAGGGCTTTCGCGTTGCGCATCATCCGCCGCCCTCGCAGCGCGTCATGCGGCCTGGGCGGCGACCCGTGCGCCGTTGACCACTGCATAGGCGGCGATCGCCGCGGCCTTGCCCTGGGCGATCGAATCGTCGATCGTCTCGGGCCCGGGCGCGGCGCCCGCGACGAAGATGCCCGGCCGCGAGGTCTCGCCGAACGTCGCGTAGGCGTTCGCCTTGCCGATGAAGCCCTGCGGCTGCAGCGCGACGCCGAACACCGACGCGAGGCTCCTGTTGTCGACGTTCGGATCCATTCCTATCGCGTGCACGACCATGTCGAAGGGGATCGTGATCGGGCGCTTGACCAGCGTGTCCTCGCCCTTGACGATCAGCTTCTGCCCGTTCGACGTGACCTCGGCGATCCGCGCCTTGATGTACTTGACCTTGAATTCCTCCTGGCTCTTCCAGTAGTAATTGGTCTCGTAGAGCCCGAAGGTGCGGATGTCCATGTAGTAGATGTAGACGTGGCAGTCCGGCAGCTCCTCGCGGATCTCCATCGCGATGTTGCAGGATACCGTGCAGCAGATCTTGGAACACCACTCGCGGCCGATCTGGCGGTCGCGCGATCCGACGCACAGCAGGATCGCGACCCGCTCGGGCTTGCGCCCGTCCGACGGGCAGCGCACCCCCTTGCCCGACGAGATCATCTGCTCGACCTGCGTGGTCGTGACCACGTCGGGATAGGTGCCGAAGCCCCATTCGGGCTTGTTGATCGAGTCGAAGTGCGTGAATCCCGTGCACAGGATCGCGGCTCCGACGTCGAGGCTCGTGCCGTCGGAGAGCTTCGCGCGGAACGCCCCGGGCTCCCCGGTGAACGCGGCGACCGTGCGTCCGGCGTAGCGCTGGATCGACGCATCGGTCTCGACGCGGCTCACCATGCCGCCGATCGCATCCTTCGCCCACTCGCCGGTGGGCACGAGCTTGGCGTAGCCCGAGAGGATCGGCGCCCCGCCCAGACGCTGCTCCTTCTCCACCAGGATCGCCTGCTGCCCGACGCTGGACAGAGCGGTGGCCGCCGCGAGCCCCGCAGGGCCCCCGCCAACGATCAGGATGGGCTTGCTCACGGAAGTCTCGCGATCGGAATGAAGCCGGGACCCGACGTGATCATCCGCCGCGGGTCGTACAGGTTCTCCTGCTTGCCGGCCTTGACCTCGTCGAGATACGAGACGAACTCGGCTTTCCTGGCCTGCCAGTCCAGCCCCAGCTTTTCCATCAGAGTCTCGGTCGACGACGCATGCCAGTGCGACTGGACGATCTTGTACGGGTGGGCGCCGCAGACCAGCGCCGCGAACTGGCAGTCGGCCAGCACCGGCAGGTCGACTGCCTTGCCCGCGGCCTTGCCGATCCACTGGTTCTTGTCGAGCGTCGTGATGCAGCCGGTGTCGTGGCCGATCATCACGTCGGCTTTCGCCTCGTCGATGGCGACGCGAATCTTGCGGTCGATGGCGAACGAGCGCGTGAACTCGCGCTCCGAGATGATGTGGCGGAAGCCGAAGCCGCAGCAGTCGTACCAAGTCGAGTAATCGATGACCTGCGCGCCCAGCGTCTGCATCAGCCCGGTCGACACGGCGACGCGGTTGCCGTCCAGCACGGTGTCGTCGTAGATCACGTCCTGCGGCACCATCTTGTACACGTGGCAGGCGGGATGGATGGTCGCGCGGATGTTGCTGCAGTCGATCTCCTGCAATGCAGCGATGCGCTCGCGCATCACGTGCACCCACTCGGAGTAGTGGACGACTTCCTCGGGAATCAGCAGCTTGCCGTCGACCAGTCGTCCGAGCTTGCCGAGGATCTTGCGCACGCGCTCGCGCAGCGTCGCCGAGTGCAGGAGGTAGCCACGCACTTCCTTGTAGTTGCCGAACGAGGTTCCGCAGTGGACCAGCGGGTAGTAGTGGCCGTCCGGAAGCCCCTCCGCCTTGGCCGCGACGTAGGCCTGGTGGAAGTTGCGCAGGAATACCGCGGCGAGGCTTTCGAGGTTGCCGATGCCGGAGCCGTGGTAGTTCCATGCGGTGCAGGAGGTCTGGTCGGTCTCGTCGAGGTACTCGATGTCGAGCCGGTTCATAAGCCACAGCAGCGACGTCGGATAGCCGGGGATGTTGCCGCACTGCCCGCAGGACTTGTGGTGCCAAAGTCGCCGGGTCGGGATCTTCTTGTCCCAGCCGTAGAGCGTCTTGGCGATGACCGGCTGGTGCTCGTCGCGGATCCGGTGGACGGCGATCTCGCCTTCCTTCTCGAGCTGCCACATGATGTCGCGCACGTCCTCGACGCGCTCCTTGGAGGTCAGCATCGAGCGCTTGTCGATCTTGAGCTCGACCCACGACGTCGCGATGCGTGCGTCCTCCGGCGAGAGCTTTGCGTCGTGCCATTCGGACCCGTGGCCCGTGAAGCGCTCGCCCGGTTGCGGTTCGATTCGATTCGTCATGGTCGTCTCCTTCGGCAATTCGTCGCCACAGGCTGCGATCGCGGGTCCTCGCGGAACGCGATCAATCGTCGTCTTCCTCTTCCTGATCGGCGATCCAGTCCTTCAGATCGTCGCGCTTTTCGTCCATGATGTCGGTGATCACGTCGAACAGGTTCTCGTCGATCGTCTCGAGCTGCTTCAGCACGCCGGTCTCTTCCCAGATCGTGTACAGCTCGACCGAGGTCTTCAGGTTGACTTCCCACGCCGTCGCCGTCGTATTGAGCGTGGGCATCGGGATCGCCTTGCGCAGGAGCTTGAGCGGTGCGTCGACCTTGGAGATGTTGGGGCCCCAGTCGGCGAAGTGATCCTTGTTGATCATGTCGGGCGAGAGCTGGTTGCCCGTCGTGACCAGCTTCAGCATGACGCGGCTGAACGGGCGTAGCACGTTGCGCGCCGATTCCATCCCGTGCTTGATCGCCGTCTCGCGCATCAGCATCACGAGGCCGCCGGGCGAGTTGCCGAACGGGCAGCGCGCCGCGCAGGTGTAGCACTGGGCGCAGGCCCAGATCTTTTCCTGCATCGCGTCGTAGATGCCCTCGAGGTTCTCGGTCCACAGCAGCTGGACGATCTCGCGCGGGCTGAAGTCGTAATAGTGTGCGGCGGGGCAGGTCGCCGTGCATATGCCGCAGTTGAGGCAGCCGTTCAGCTCGTGGTCGTAGCGCAGATCGGACTGGATGTCCTTGAAGATCTCCTCGAGCTTTGGACGGGCGACGGCGGGCTTGTCGGAGACGGGGTCTCCGATCCGGTCCTGCACCCGCGTGGACGCGTGGTTCATCGTCGCTCCCGTTGGCAGGTCAGTACGTCATGACCTTGCAGTCTTCTTCCATGACCTCCTCGATCAGGTGTGCGCCGCCGACGATGCCTTCGCACTCCGGAATGAGGTCGTCCTTGGTCATGTCGAACAGGTCGAGGTTCGGCGAGCAGCAGTAGAACTTCGCCCCCGCCTCGTGCGCGTCCTTGATGAAGTCGTAGACCGACTTCGGGGAGCCTGCCTTGACGAACAGCTTCTCGGCGACGCCTTTCTTCATGAGGCGGCCCGCCGCTGCCGTGCAGATGACCTCGACGTCGTATTCCATCGCGGCGGCGACCGATGCCTGGAAAATGGGGGCGCCGAGCTCCTCGCCGTTGCGCGGGTCGGTGTTGGCCATCACGATCACGAGCTTCTTTGCCATGGCGTCCTGGACTCGAGGAATGGAACTGCGATTGGACGCTATGTGGCAGCGCCCGTCCTGGGGGGGCGCCTGCCCGCGCCTTATATCAGCGATTTCTAATATAGTAATCAGCGGCACTATGGGGTGCAAGTGATTTCTGCGCCGGCCCGGCCGGTCGTGCCTAAGGGGCGTCCCGAGCCAGCGAACGGTCGTCCATCCACCCGGTGACCTGGATCAAGCCGGTCATGGTCGGCACCAGCGCGTCCTCGATCGCCCGCTGGGTGCTGCGCAGCCTCGCAAGTTCGGCGTCGACCTCGGGGGGCGATTCCTCGAACTCCATGATCAGGTCCTCGACCATCGCGACCTTGAGGCCGGGATGCCCGGCGAAGCCGAAGGCGCGG
>DASYXO010000360.1:0-10454 GCA_035934825.1 Casimicrobiaceae bacterium | reverse complement strand
GGGGCGTGCGTGTCCGAATCCTGACCAACTCGCTCGAGTCGACACCGGAGCTGGCGGCGCAATCGGGCTACATGCGCTACCGGGTACCCTTGCTCGAGGATGGCGTCGAGCTCTACGAGATCCGCGCACTGCTGGGCAATGCCAGGGGCAGCGGGGAGTCGTCAGCGGCAACGCTCTCCGGCAATTATGCATTGCATGCCAAGCTATTCGTGTTCGACCGCCAGAGGTTGTATATCGGATCGATGAACTTCGACCAGCGCTCGCACCACCTGAATACCGAAGTCGGATTGATCATCGACAGCCCCGAGCTGGCGCGCCAGACCGCGGCGCGCTTCGAGTCGATCGTGGTTCCAGCGAACAGCTACGCACTGGCGCTTCGTAAAGATCCGGCAGCCGGGACGGCAAAGCTGATCTGGCGCACGCGGGAAGGCGGAAAGAACATCGACTACGACGCGGAGCCTGCGCGCAGTGCCTGGCAGAGAATGCAGGTTGAATTCCTGTCGCTGCTCCCGCTCGACAGAGAGCTCTGAGCGCCGGCGCGAGCCTTGCCGGGCGCCCACGGAACGCAATATGCGGCTTTCGCCCCCTTGTCCTTGACGCGGCTCGCGGTGCTGCCGGCCCTGTTCGCGATTGCGCTGGCGATTCTCCCCGCCGTCGCGCATGCCATCGCGCCGGATTCAGATGGCATCGCCGTCGCCATCCATCGCGACGGTGAGGCGTTCGTGGTCGACGTCGACTTCACCGTCGATGCGACGCCGCAGGAAGCGTGGAACGTTCTTACCGATTACGATCACATGTCGGAGTTCGTGTCCGACCTGACCATGAGCCGCATCGTCCGGCATGCGGGCGACAGCCTCGAGGTGGCGCAGACAAGCCGCGTGAAGCTCGGCTTCCTCGATTTCAAGTTCGAGAACGTGCGCGAGATCGAATTCGTGCCACTTCACGAAATTCGCTCGAAGCTCGTTCGCGGCGACATGAAAGTGTCGGCGTTCACGACCCGCCTCGCTGCCGAGGGCAATGCGACAAGGATCACCAATCACGGGCGATTCATACCGGATCGCTGGATACCGCCGCTGATTGGGCCCATCGTGCTGGAAGCCGAGACCCGGAAGCAGTTCGCAGAGCTTCGCGCAGAGATCCTGCGCCGCAAGTATTCGTGGAACGCGACCCCCCGGTAGTGCACGCCTTATGATGTGACGGTCCGTCCCGGTTGGCGGGCCTCGCGATCCGCTGCGGCCACCTGTGTTGCTTGACACCCCGACGTCGATAGCTCATTGATGGTGCCCAGGGTGGGCGCGGCACTCTGGCCCATTGTCGATCATTGGCAGAGGGCCAGCCGGTTGTCCGCCCACGACGCCGGGCAAGCTGGCTGCCCAGAACGCATGCGAATCCACTCACCTGTTTCCGGCCGCCCCGCCCGTGACCGCTCGCCGCGAAAGTTCGCCGGCAAGGAGTCGCCACTCCGGGCAGAGTTGTTCAGTGCCGATCAGATGGAGCGGCACGGGAAGGGTCTCGCCGCATCGCACCAGTTGGCGCGGGAGCGCGCTTCGGGCCAGCTTCTGGCGCGTCTGGCCGAGAATGAAGGCGTACTGAACGAAGTCTGCGACCTGCTGACGGCGGCGGTCACGGCGAATCGGAGGATCACGCCCGCCGCAGAATGGCTGCTCGACAACTTCTATCTGATCGAAGACCAGATCCGGACGGCCAGGCGCCACCTGCCAAAAGGGTACAACCGGGAGCTGCCCGGGCTCGCTCATGGCGCATCGGCCCGGCTTCCCCGCGTCTACGACCTCGCGCTCGAGGCGATCTCGCATGGCGACGGCCGGGTGGACGGCGAGGTCCTCACTCGCTTCGTCGCAGCCTATCAGACCGTATCCCCCCTCCGGCTGGGTGAGCTGTGGGCCTTTCCGATCATGCTGAGGCTCGCGCTGATCGAGAACCTGCGTCGCGTAGGAACGCGCATCGCCGCCGGCACGATTGACCGGAATCGTGCCGATGCGTGGGCGGACCGCATGATGGAAGTCGCCGAGCAGGATCCGAAGAGCCTGATCCTGGTCATTGCGGACATGGCACGATCGAGCCCGCCGATGGTGAGCTCGTTCGTCGCCGAGCTGGCCCGGCGGCTGCAGGGACAAAGTCCGGCATTGGCGTTACCGCTCACGTGGATCGAGCAGCGGCTGTTCGAGTCGGGCCTGACGATCGAGCAGTTGGTTCAGTCGGAGACGCAGGAACAGGCCGGCGACCAGGTTTCGATCAGCAACAGCATCGGGAGCCTCCGGTTCCTGGGGTCGATGGACTGGAGCGAGTTCGTCGAGGCGATGAGCTTCGTCGAGCATAAGCTGCGGGAAGACCCGGGCGGGGTCTACAGCGCGATGGATTTCGCGACGCGCGACCGTTACCGGCACGTCGTCGAGCAGATCGCCAGGCGCAGCCGTTTGTCCGAAAGCGACGTGGCGCGCAAGGCAATCCAGCTCGCGCATGAAGGCGCGACGCGCGCTGCCGGCAATGGCGACCGGTCCGATCCGGCGTCCCATGTCGGCTTCTATCTGATCGACAAGGGTCGCGCCAAACTCGAACGGGCGGTCGAGATGCGGCTTCCGCTCGTCGACGCCGCCAGGCGCGCGGCGGGGCGATACCCGTTGTCACTGTACCTGGGCGCGATCGCGCTGATCACAGGGAGCCTGAGCGGGGCGCTGCTGGCGAACGCCCATGCCGGTGGCGCCGCAGGCGCCCTCATGGTCGCGATTGGAATCCTCGCGTTGCTCGCCACCAGCCAGCTGGCGGTGGCGATCGTGAACTGGCTGGCGACGCTCCTGGTCACGCCGCGGGCGCTGCCGAGAATGGACTTCTCGCGCGGGCTTCCGTCGAAGGCGCGCACGCTGGTCGTGGTTCCGGCGATGTTGACGTGCGTCGCCGACATCGAAAGCCTGGTCGAGGCCCTCGAAGTGCGCTTCCTCGCCAATCGGGACAGCCACCTGCATTTCGCGTTGCTGACCGATTACCAGGACGCGTCCGAGGAAACGCTGCCCGGCGACGGCCGGCTGTTGACGGCGGCCGCGCAGGGGATCGAAGGGCTGAACCAGAAGTACGGAAGCCCGAAGGAAAGACCGGAACGGGGCGTCGATGGCGGCGGTTTCTTTCTGTTCCACCGCCCGCGCCGCTGGAATCCTCGGGAACGGCTGTGGATGGGCCATGAGCGCAAGCGCGGAAAGCTTGCCGACCTCAATGCGTTCCTGCGCGGTGCTGCGCGCGACCGCTACGCGCTCGTCGTTGGCGACACGGGAGTGTTATCGGGCGTGAAGTACGTCATCACGCTCGACACCGATACGCAACTGCCCCGCGACTCGGCGCGTGAGTTCGTCGGCGCGATGGAGCACCCGCTCAACCGTCCCCGCTTCCAGGAAGCGGGCAACGGCGTCCGAAACCCCATGGTGACGGAGGGCTACGGAATCCTGCAGCCGCGTGTGGCTGCAAGCCTGCCCGGGAAGGCGCGCTCGTGGTACGCGCGCCTGCACGCCGGCGAGCCGGGCATCGACCCCTATACGCGCACGGTCTCCGACGTGTACCAGGACGTCTTCGGCGAAGGCTCGTTCATCGGCAAGGGAATCTACGAGATCGACGCCTTCGAGCGGGCGCTCGGCGGGCGGTTCCCGGAGAACCGGATCCTGAGCCACGATCTGCTGGAGGGCTGCTACGTCCGGTCGGGCCTGCTGAGCGACGCCCAGTTGTACGAGGAATATCCCGCCAGCTACGTCGCGGACATGAAGCGCCGGCATCGCTGGGTTCGCGGCGACTGGCAGCTGGCCGGGTGGCTGTTGCCGCGGGTGCCCGGCAATGGCGGCCGCCGGGAGAGGAATCCACTCTCGTGGCTGTCGCAATGGAAGCTCCTCGACAACCTTCGGCGCAGCCTTGTTCCGGTCGCCTTGACGGTGCTGCTGCTGCTCGGATGGACCGTGCTGGCGGCGCCTTGGTTCTGGACCGCAGCGGTCATCGGGATTCTGGTCGTACCGGCGATCTGCGCTTCCCTCATGGACATGACGCGCAAGCCCGACGAGGTGCTGCTGAAGCAGCATCTCGCAGCAACGACGCGCACTACCGCCCAAGCATTCGCCCACGAGCTGCTCACGCTCACCTTTCTTCCGTACGAGGCATCGGTCAACCTCGACGCGATCGCGCGCACGGCGTGGCGAATGCTCGTCAGCCATCGACGGCTGCTCGAATGGACTCCATCGGGGGACGAGGCGCGCGAGATCGGCGCGGGCGTCGAGAAGTCCCCCAGCGCGGGCCTTGCGGAATCCTGCAGGTCGATGTGGATCGCCCCCGTCGTCGCCGCAGCCGCGGCGACCGCGTCGATTGCGGGCGCGCCGGGAGCTTTGGCAGCGGGCGCGCCGGTACTGTGCCTGTGGCTGGTCTCGCCCGCGATCGCGTGGTGGATCAGCCGGCCGCTCCGGCGCCGTGAGGCGAGGCTGACGATCGAGCAGGCAATCTTTCTGCGCAAGCTCTCGCGCAGGACCTGGGCGTTCTTCGAGACGTTCGTCGGCCCGGACGACCACTGGCTGCCACCGGACAACTATCAGGAACATCCGGTCGACGTGGTCGCGCACCGCACGTCGCCGACCAACCTCGGGCTTGCGCTGCTGGCGAACCTGGCCGCGTACGACTTCGGTTACATTCCGGCCGGCGCCCTGATCCTGCGTACCGCGCATGCGCTGGACACGATGAGGACGATGGAACGGCACCAGGGCCACTTTTACAACTGGTACGACACCCAGACGCTGCAGCCATTGCAGCCGCACTACGTCTCGTCGGTGGACAGCGGAAACCTGGCGGGCCATCTGCTGACTTTGGGCCCGGGGCTGCTCGCGGTTCCCGATCGGAAGATCTTCGAGCTGCGATGGTTCGAGGGGTTGGGCGACACACTGCGCATCCTCGCGGACGTGGCGGGCGACGCGGGGGCAGCGCCGCTGTCTCGCCTGCACCGGGATCTGGAGTCGGCTTACGATTCGCGTCCCGCGACGATCGAAGCCGCGCGACGATGGCTCGAGCGACTGGTCGCCGGGGCGGCCGAAGTCGGCGCGCACTTCGCCGATGGCGCCGCCGACAGCGGCGCGACGTCGCGCGCGAGCGAAACGACTTGGTGGTCGCGTGCACTGGTCCGGCAATGCCGGAGCCTGCAGGACGAACTGCTGTTCCTCCTTCCGTGGCTCGCGCTGCCGGCCCCACCGAGCGGCCTTGGCCCTCTCGCGCACGTCGACGGGATCCCCACGCTGCGCGAGCTCGCTGCGCTGGACGCCGATATGTCGGCGGCCATTGCCAGCCAGCTCGCCGCGACCACGATGACGCTGGAGCGCGCGTGGCTCGAGAGCTTCGGGCGGGCCCTCGCCGTAGCGAGCCGCCGCGCGACGGACGCGATCGCGGCAGTCGAACGCCTCGCGCAGCAGGCGGGCGAGCTGGCGAGGATGGACTACGGCTTCCTGTACGACAAGGCGCGTCATCTGATGGCCATCGGCTACAACGTCGGCGAGCGTCGACGGGATCCGGGCTATTACGACCTGCTTGCGTCGGAGTCGCGATTGTCCAGCTTCGTGGCGATCGCCCAGGGCGAGCTGCCGCAGGAGAACTGGTTTGCCCTCGGACGCCTGCTTACGAGCGCCGGAGGGCAGCCGATCCTGCTGTCGTGGAGCGGCTCGATGTTCGAATACCTGATGCCGCTCCTGGTGATGCCTGCGTACGAAGACTCGCTGCTCGAGCAGACCTGTCGCGTCGCGGTCGAGCGACAGATCGCATATGGAAACCAGCGCGGCGTGCCCTGGGGGATATCGGAGTCGGGCTACAACAGCGTCGACGCGAGCCTGAACTATCAGTACCGCGCGTTTGGCGTGCCCGGCCTCGGACTGAAGCGCGGACTGGCGGAGGATCTCGTCGTTGCGCCCTATGCCTCCGCCCTTGCGCTGATGGTGGCGCCCGAGGCGGCGTGCCTCAACCTGCAGCGCCTCGCGGCCGCAGGCCTCGAGGGGCGATTCGGCCTGTACGAAGCGATCGACTACTCGTCGGCGCGCGTGCCCCGAGGCCAGGCGAGCGCCATCGTGCGCTCGTTCATGACCCATCACCAGGGCATGACGATGCTGGCACTCGCCCATGTGCTGCTCGATCGCCCGATGCAGCGGCGCTTCGAGTCGGACCCGCTCTTCAAGGCCACGATGCTGTTGCTGCACGAGCGCATTCCCAAGACCGCGGTGTTCGAATCGCACCCCGGCGAATCTTCGACCATCAGCGCGATTTCCGTAGGTCCGGAGACGCCGGTGCGCGTACTCGAGGGCCCGGACACGCCGATCCCGGAGGTGCAACTGCTGTCAAATGGCCGATACCATGTCATGGTGACCAATGCCGGCGGCGGCAGCAGTCGCTGGAAGGATCTCGCAGTCACGCGTTGGCGCGAAGACAGCACCTGCGACAATCGTGGCACGTTTTGCTACATCCGGGACGCTGCGAGCGGCGAGTTCTGGTCCACTTCGCACCAACCGACACTCGAGCGGGCCGAACGCTACCAGGCGATATTCTCGGAAGGGCGCGCGGAATTCCGCCGTCGCGACCACGATATCGAAACCCACACCGAGGTCGTGGTTTCGCCCGAGGACGACATCGAGCTGCGCCGGGTGAGCATCACCAACCGCTCCCGTACGCGCAGGGCCCTGGACGTCACCAGCTACGCGGAAGTCGTCCTGGCGTCGGCGGCGGCAGATGCGCTGCACCCGGCCTTCAGCAACCTGTTCGTTCAGACCGAGATCGTCGCGCACCGGCCCGCGATCCTGTGCACGCGTCGGCCGCGATCGCGCGGGGAGCAGATACCGTGCATGTTCCACCTGATGGTCGCACATGGAGCGGAGCTGCGCGAGAGGGTCTCCTGCGACACCGACCGCATGCGCTTCATCGGCCGTGGACGGACCACCGCCGCGCCGCGGGCGATGATCGAAGCCGCGCCGCTATCGGGCAGCCAGGGCTCGGTGCTGGATCCTGTCGTGGCGATCCAGTACCGGATAACACTTGACCCCGAGCAGACGGCGACGATCGACATGGTCTTCGGCGTCAGTGAGACACGCGACGTCGCCCTGAGCCTGGCCGGAAAATACCAGGACCGGCATCTGGCGGATCGCGTCTTCGACCTGGCTTGGACGCACAGTTGGGTGACGCTGCGGCAGATCAATGCCACCCTATCGGATGCCCAGCTCTACGGCCGCCTCGCGAGCTCGATCCTCTACGCGAATGCGTCGCTTCGCAGCGACGCCTCCCTCATCCGGAAGAATCGCCGCGGGCAATCAGGCCTCTGGAGCTATGCCGTTTCGGGCGATCTGCCGATCGTGCTGTTGCAGATCGGTGATTCCGACAATATCGATCTCGTCCGCCGCATGGTGCAGGCACACGCGTACTGGCGCTTGAAAGGCTTGGCGGTGGACCTGGTGATCTGGAACGAGGATCGCGGCGGATATCGGCAAGCCCTCCAGGACCAGATCATGGGATTGATCGCCGCTGGTGTCGAAGCGCATGTCATCGATCGGCCCGGCGGCATCTTCGTGCGGCGGGCCGAGCAGATCCCGGACGAGGATCGCATCCTCCTGCAATCCGTGGCCCGCGCCATCATCACCGACCGTCGGGGCAGCCTCGCGGAGCAGGTCGCCCGTCGCGGCCCTGGCGACTTGCGGGTACCACGGCTCGTGCCGACCCGAACCCGTCGCAGCGAGCCCCGGCCCGCGGAACCCCAGTCGCAGGTAACGATCCTGTCCAACGGACTGGGGGGATTCACGCCCGACGGCCGCGAGTACGTCATCACGACCGGATCCGGCCGGGTGACGCCGATGCCCTGGGTGCAGGTGCTCGCGAACCCGGAATTCGGGTCCGTTGTTTCCGAAAGCGGCCTTGCCTACACCTGGAGCGAGAACGCGCACGAGTTTCGCCTCACCCCCTGGCACAACGACCCGGTGAGTGATGCGAGCGGCGAGGCGTTCTTCCTGCGCGACGAGGAGTCGGGCCATTTCTGGTCGCCCGCACCCATGCCGAGTCCGGGAGCGGGTGCGTATGTGACTCGACACGGTTTCGGATACAGCGTCTTCGAGCACTCGGAGGACGGGGTCGATTCGGAGCTGTGGGTGTACGTGGCGATCGACGCATCGGTGAAATTCTCGGTGCTGAAGGTGCGCAACACCTCGGGCCGATCGCGCCGACTTTCGGCCACCGGCTATGTGGAATGGGTGCTCGGAGATATGCGCCCGAAGACGACGATGCACGTGGTCACCGAGATCGAGTCGAAAGGCGGCGCCATCCTGGCCCGCAATGCCTACAACACTGAGTTTCCAGACCGCGTCGCGTTCTTCGATGTGGACGACCCGCTCCGCAGCGTCAGTGGCGACCGCGGCGAATTCCTGGGTCGCAACGGCGCGCTCGGCAATCCGGCCGCGATGACGCGATCGCGACTATCCGGCAAGACCGGCGCAGCACTCGATCCCTGCGCAGCGATCCAGGTCCCGTTCGAACTGGCCGACGGCGAGGCCGGCGAGATCGTTTTCCGGCTTGGCGTGAGCGCACGTGCGGCCGACGTCGGCAACCTCCTGCAACGGTTCCGGGGAGCGACGGCCGCGCAGGACGCGCTCGACGCGGTACGGGCGCACTGGCATCGCATTCTCGGCGCCGTGCAGGTCGACACACCGGACGCGTCGCTGAACGTGCTGGCCAACGGCTGGCTCGTGTACCAGACGATGGCCTGCCGACTTTGGGCGCGAAGCGGCTACTACCAGTCGGGCGGTGCCTTCGGCTTCCGCGACCAGTTGCAGGACGTGATGGCACTGGTCCACGCAGCGCCCGGGCTGACGCGCGAGCACCTGCTGCGCTGCGCGAGCCGCCAATTCGTGGAAGGCGACGTCCAGCATTGGTGGCATCCGCCGTCAGGTCGCGGCGTGCGCACGCATTGTTCGGACGACTATCTCTGGCTGCCCCTTGCGGTAGCACGCTATGTGAAGTCAACCGGAGACGTGGGCGTACTGGACGAATCGGTACCGTTCCTGGAGGGCCGTGCCGTGAACCCGGGGGACGACTCGTATTACGACCTGCCCGGCCGGTCCGGAGAATCGGGAACCCTCTACGAGCACTGCGTGCGCGCCATCGTTTACGGCCTGCGATACGGTGCCCATGGCCTGCCGCTGATGGGCTCCGGTGACTGGAACGACGGCATGAACCTCGTCGGGATCGAAGGCAAGGGCGAAAGCGTTTGGCTGGGCTTCTTCCTTTGTGCCGTACTGACGCAGTTCGCCGAGGTCGCGCAGCAGAAAGGCGACACGTCGTTCGCCGAGCGATGCGCGGTGGAGGTTGGCAAGCTTCGCACGAATCTCGAGCAACACGGCTGGGATGGGGCGTGGTATCGGCGCGCCTATTTCGACGATGGCTCGCCGCTGGGGTCCGCGGGCAACGTCGAGTGTCGCATCGACGCGATTGCCCAAAGCTGGTCGGTGCTGTCGGGGGCAGGCGATGGGGGGCGGTCGCGGATGGCCATGAACGCCGTCGATGAACGCCTCGTGCGCCGCGGCGATGGGCTCGTCCAGTTGCTGGATCCGCCATTCGACAAATCGGATCTCGATCCGGGGTCTATCCGTGGCTACGTTCCCGGCGTCAGGGAAAACGGCGGGCAGTACACCCATGGCGCAATCTGGGCGGCGATGGCTTTTGCCGCCCTGGGGGATCGCGAGCGCGCATGGGATCTCGCCGCGATGGTCAACCCCGTCAACCATGCGCGGACGCCGGAAGCTGCGGCGGCGTACAAGGTCGAGCCCTACGTGGTCGCGGCCGACGTCTATGCCGTTGCCCCGCACACCGGCCGCGGCGGGTGGAGCTGGTACACGGGCTCGGCCGGATGGATGTACCGGCTGATCGTCGAATCGCTGCTCGGCGTGACGCTCGAGAGAAATCGGCTCCGTTTCACGCCCTGTCTGCCTGCGGGCTGGACCGGATTCACATTGCGCTACCGCTACCGCGCGACCACGTATGACGTCGCTGTCCGGCAGACTCTCGCCCAGGCCGGCGTCGACCGCCGCGCCGCAGTCGTGACCGTCGATGGCATCGTGCAATCCGGGGACTCGATGCCGCTCGTCGACGATCGCGTCGCGCACCAGGTTTCGGTCGAGGTCCAGGCGAGCGCGTAGGAGCCCGGATGCACGCCTGCGCATGCGTGATGAACATGCTCGCCGACAATGACATCCTCGGCCGCGAGTTTGCGGACATCGAAAGGCCATCCGGCGCTGGTCACGGACGCGGCGCCGACGTCATCAGGATCGAGCCGATCATCATCAGCGCACCTCTTCGGGCCAGTACAGCCGCATCGGGTTGTCCACCAGCAGCTTCTGCTGCAGCTTCGCGGTCGCTGCGATGTGCGGAATGAAGTCGACCAGCAGTCCGTCGTCGGGCATGTG
>DASYXO010000333.1:0-1506 GCA_035934825.1 Casimicrobiaceae bacterium | reverse complement strand
GGACGAAGCCGAGCGCTGCCACCGGCTGGCCTACATCGCCTTCGGCAAGCTGCTGGTCGACGGGACGGCGGACGAGGTGATCGGGCATTCCGGCCTGGCGACCTGGGTGATCTCGGTGCACGGGGCCGGCGGCGAGCGCGCGCTGGCGCTTCTGGCGCAGCAGCTGCGCGGGCATCCGGAAATCGATACGGTGATTCCCTTCGGCGTCACATTGCGCGTGTCCGGTCGCGACGCCGAGGCCGTATCGCGGGTGCTGCAGGACAGGGCCGGGCAGGGCGAATTCGGCGTGCTGCGTTCGCCGACCTCCCTCGAGGACGTGTTCGTCAGCCGGATGCAGGGGGCGCCCGACAATGTCGGCTGACGCCAGGGCCCCGCGGAGGGCCGGGTTCTCGCTCGCCCGCGCGTGGGCGATCGCCCTCAAGGAATTCGTGCAGATGCGGCGCGACCGGCTGACATTCGCGATGATCGTCGGCGTTCCGATCCTGCAGGTCGTGCTTTTCGGGTACGCGATCAACACCGATCCGAAGGCCCTTCCGACCGCGGTCGTCGACTACGACCACAGCGAGTTCACGCGCAGCATCGTGCAGGGACTTCGCAACACCGGCTATTTCGCGATCGAGCGGACACCGGCCTCCGAGTCGGGCGCCGACGAGATGCTCGACCGGGGCGATGTCCAGTTCGCGATCGTGATTCCGGCCGGGTTCTCGAGGGCCTTGCTGCGCGGCGAGCAGCCTTCGCTGCTGCTCGCCGCAGATGCGACCGACCCGTCTGCCGCCAGCAACGCGATCGCCGCGGTGTCGCAGTCCGGGGCCGGAGCGCTCGCGCATGACCTGACCGGGCCGCTCGCGCGGCTGGCGCAGACGGCGGCGCCATTCACCGTCGACATCCAGCGCCGCTACAACGCCGAGGGCGTGACGCAGTACAACATCGTTCCCGGGCTGCTCGGCGTGATCCTGCAGATGACGATGGTCATGATGACGGCGTTTGCCGTGACCCGCGAGCGCGAGCGCGGGACTTTCGAGAGCCTCCTCGCGACACCCGCACGCCCGCCGGAGGTGATGGTCGCGAAGATCGTGCCTTACATCGCAGTCGGATTGGTCCAGGCCGTCATCATCGTGGTCGCGGCCAAGGTCCTGTTCGACGTTCCGATGATCGGCAGCCTGCCTTTGCTGGTCGCGGCCATGATGCTCTACATTGCCGCGTTGCTGGCCCTGGGATTCGCGATCTCGACGGTCGCCACGAACCAGCTGCAGGCGATGCAGATGACGTTCTTCTTCTTCCTTCCGTCGATGCTGCTGTCGGGCTTCATGTTTCCGTTCCGGGGGATGCCCGGATGGGCGCAATGGCTGGGTGAGGTGTTTCCCCTGACCCATTTCCTGCGGATCGTTCGTGGAGTACTGCTCAAGGGAAACGACGCGCAGCAAATCGCTCCCCACCTCTGGCCGCTTGCCGCATTCCTGGCAGCAGTCGCGGCGATCGCGCTGCTCCGTTACCGGCGCACTCTCG
>DASYXO010000324.1:0-9177 GCA_035934825.1 Casimicrobiaceae bacterium | reverse complement strand
GCGTAGCCGGGGGCGCGCCGGGAGGCGCGAGCGCAGGCCGGCGATGAACTTCGACGAGTTCCGGTGCGGCCAGGTGCTGGTTCGCGGCCCGGCGTCGGTCAGCGAAGCGGACATTCTCGCGTTCGCGCGCGACTACGATCCGCAGTGGTGTCACGTCGATCCGTCGCGCGCGCGTACCGGTCGCTGGAACGGTCTGATCGCCAGCGGATGGCAGACCTGCGGCATCGCGATGCGTCTCGCCGTCGACGGGATCCTCGATGGTTCGGAGACGTTCGGCTCACCCGGCCTCGAGTACCTGAAGTGGCTCGCGCCGGTGCGGCCGGGAGATGCATTGACGCTGCATGCCGAAGTGCTGGAGGCGAGGCGCTCCGAGCGCCGGCCGACGCTTGGCGTCTTGCGCTGGCGCTGGCGGCTCCTGAACCAGGATGAGGTCGCGGTGCTGGATCTCGTCGCGACCAACCTGTTCGATCTCGCCGACGCCACCTCGGGCACCGGGGATTCGCATTAGCGCCCGGCGCGCCGTGTCGCCAGGAGAGATCGTCGCGATCGACGCGCGCTGGGACGCGCGACTCGCCCTTGCATTCGATCGTGCGGGCGGGCGGAGCGTGATGACGCATCGCGAGCATCGCGGCCCTCTGGTGGTCCAGAAGCCGCTCTATCCTGAAGGCCCCGAGGTGTGCCAGTGCGTGATCGTGCACCCTCCTGCCGGCATCGCGGGCGGGGACCGGCTGTCCCTGGACGTCGTAATCGGGCGTGACGCTTTCGTCCAGTTTACGACCCCCGGGGCCGCCAAATGGTACCGATGCGCAGGATTACCCGCGTCGCAGACGCTGCGCCTGCACGCCTGCGAGGGCGCGACGCTGGAATGGCTGCCGCAGGGCGCGATCGTCTATGATGGCGCGATCGCGAGCAGCGACACGCGGATCGAGCTCGCGCCCGGGTCGACGTTCATCGCAGCGGAGATCGTGAGCCTCGGGCGACGCGCATCCGGCGAGCGATTTAGGTGCGGGCAGTGGCGCCAGCGCTTCGACATCGTGCGCGACGGCGCACTGATTTGGAGCGAGCGTGGCGTGCTCGATGCGACGGCGGGTCTGATGACGTCGCCTGTGGGCTTGAACGCTGCGCCGGTCTTTGGCACATTCGTGGCCGTGGCACCACGAGTCGACGACGTGACGATCGCTTCGCTGCGCGACCTCGCATTGCCGCGGGGCGATGCTGCGGTCACGCAGCTCCCCGGATTGATCGTCGCGCGCTATCGCGGCGATTCGATCGAGGCGGGCAGTGCACACTTCGCGTCGCTGTGGGCGGCGTTGCGGCCTGCACTGACCGGCCGCGTGGCGCTGCGGCCGCGGATCTGGAACACCTGAGCCCCGATGGAACTCACGCCGCGGGAGAAGGACAAGTTGCTGCTTTTCACGGCGGCACTGGTGGCGGAGCGGCGCCTCGCTCGCGGCGTGACGCTCAACTATCCGGAGGCCGTTGCCTACATCAGCGCGGCGATCATCGAGGGCGCGCGTGACGGTCGCAGCGTGGCCGAGCTGATGGGCTACGGGACGAAGCTGCTGACCCGGGCGCAGGTGATGGACGGCGTCCCGGAAATGATCCCGGAGATCCAGGTCGAGGCGACGTTTCCGGACGGGACGAAACTCGTGACTGTTCATCATCCGATTCCGTAGATCGATGAATCCCGGCGAACTGCTGATCTGCGACGGCGAGATCGAGCTCAACGCCGGACGGCCGACGATCGTCGTTACCGTCGCCAATAGCGGAGACCGGCCGATCCAGGTCGGATCGCATTACCATTTCGCGGAAACCAATGGTGCGCTGCGATTCGACCGCGCGCGCGCCCGCGGTTTCCGGCTCGATATCCCGGCGGGCACCGCCGTGCGCTTCGAGCCCGGACAAGAGCGGACCGTCACGCTGGTCGCGCTCGCCGGTGATCGCATCATCTATGGCTTTGCTGGCCAGGTGATGGGGCCGCTCGACGTGGGCGCGCCGGCAAAGGGCAGCGTTCCGTGAAGCTCACGCGCCGCGCCTATGCGGAGATGTTCGGGCCGACTGCGGGCGACCGCGTGCGGCTGGCCGACACCAACCTCATCGTCGAGGTCGAGCACGACCTCACGGTCTACGGCGAGGAGGTGAAATTCGGTGGTGGCAAGGTGATCCGCGATGGCATGGGGCAGAGCCAGCGCGTTGCGCGCGAGGTGGCGGACACCGTGGTCACCAATGCGCTGGTCATCGACTGGACGGGCATCGTCAAGTGCGACATCGCGGTGAAGGACGGTTGGATCGCGAGGCTCGGAAAGGCGGGAAACCCCGACATCCAGCCGGGCGTCGACATTGTCATCGGTCCCGGAACCGAGGTCATCGCTGGCGAGGGCATGATCGTCACCGCCGGAGGCATCGATTCACACATCCATTTCATCTGCCCGCAACAGATCGACGAAGCGCTGGCGTCGGGCGTCACGACGATGCTTGGTGGAGGAACCGGTCCCGCGACGGGCACGTGCGCGACCACCTGTACGCCGGGGCCCTGGCACATCCACCGGATGCTCGAGGCCGCGGACGCGTACGCGATGAACCTCGGCTTCCTGGGCAAGGGCAACGCGAGCCTGCTGCCCCCATTGCGCGAGCAGGTCGAAGCCGGCGCGATCGGGCTCAAGCTGCACGAGGACTGGGGCACGACGCCGGCGGCAATCGATGCCGCGCTGCGAGTCGCCGACGAGTTCGATGTCCAGGTCGCGATCCACACCGACACGCTCAACGAGTCGGGCTTCGTCGAGACCACGCTCGCTGCGATCGCCGGACGCACGATCCACACCTATCACACCGAAGGCGCGGGAGGCGGCCATGCCCCTGACATCATCAAAGTGGCCGGCGCACCGAACGTGCTGCCGTCGTCGACCAATCCGACGCGCCCCTACACGGTCAACACGATCGACGAGCACCTCGACATGCTGATGGTCTGCCACCATCTCGACGCGTCGATCGCCGAGGACATCGCGTTCGCCGAGTCGCGCATCCGCCGCGAGACGATCGCCGCCGAGGACATCCTGCATGATCTCGGCGCGTTCTCGATGCTCTCGTCGGACTCGCAGGCGATGGGGCGCGTCGGCGAGGTGATCATCCGCACCTGGCAAACGGCGCACAAGATGAAGGCGCAGCGCGGAGCGCTGCCCGGAGACCCGGCACGCCACGACAACCTGCGCGTCAAGCGCTACATCGCCAAGTACACGATCAACCCGGCGATAACCCACGGCATCTCGCAAGTCGTCGGATCGGTTGAGCCGGGCAAGCTCGCCGACCTCGTGCTGTGGAAGCCGGCGTTCTTCGGGGTCAAGCCGTCGCTGGTGATTAAAGGCGGCATGATCGCGGCGGCGGCGATGGGCGATCCGAACGCGTCGATCCCCACGCCGCAGCCCGTGCATTACCGGCCGATGTTCGGCAGCCACGGCAAGGCATTGCGAACGTCGGTCACGTTCGTGTCGCAGGCGGCGCTCTCCAATCCCGCGGTCGCGAAACTGGGACTGTCGAAGCCGCTGGTGGCGGTTTCCGGCACGCGCAATCTCGGCAAGACGCATATGAAGCTCAACGACGCCCTCCCTGCGATCGACGTCGATCCCGAGACCTACGCAGTGCGCGCCGACGGCGAGCTCCTGACCTGCGAGCCGGCCGAGGTCGTGCCGCTCGCGCAGCGGTACTTCCTGTTCTGAATGCGCGGCAATCCGACGCCGGAGAGTCGATGCCCCTGCTGATGCTGCGCGAGCGCGTGGCAGCGCAGGCCGAAGTCGCGGGCGAATTGGCGCTGCCGTTCGACCTGCGGCGCAGGAGCCGGCTCCTCACTCGGCTCGCCGACGGCCGATCGGTCGGCCTGATGCTGGATCGCGGCGCACCGCTCATGGACGGCGAGTGCCTGCGCGGCGACGACGGACGCGTGTACCGCGTGCGCGCCTGCGACGAGGCGGTGATGGACGTGCACTGCGACGATGCGCTGACCCTCGCTCGCATCGCCTACCACCTCGGCAATCGCCACGCTGCGCTGCAGGTCGGCCCTGGATTCCTGCGCTTTGCGAACGACGACGTGCTCGCCGCAATGGTGCAGGGGCTGGGTGCGATCGTCGTCGCGCGCGACGCGCCGTTCGCACCTGAATCCGGTGCCTATGCGCCGGGCACGCATACGCACGGCGCCGATGGCAAGCACGCCCCGGTAATCCACGACCATTTCAATCCGGGGCGGCGGTGAGCGGCGACGTGCTGGCGCTGGTGCGCCTGCTGCAGCTTGCCTCGCCGGCGCTGCCGATCGGCGCTTACAGCTATTCGCAGGGACTCGAGTGGATGGTCGAGCGACGTGCGATCTACGATGCCGCGACGGCCGGCGCGTGGATCGGCGACGTGCTCGAGCACGTGATTTCCCAGGGGGAAGCTCCGGTGCTGTGGCGCCTGCTTGAAGCGGCGGCGCAGCGGGACCCTGTCCGATTCGCCGAGTGGAATGCCTGGTTCCGGTCCTCGCGCGAATCGCGCGAGCTGCGGGCCGAAACCGAGCAGATGGGGGCTTCGCTCGTGCGACTCGCATCCGACCTTGGCGTCCTCGACGACGCTGCGCTGCGTATGGCCGACGGCACGGCGCCGGTGACGCTGCCGGCGGCGTTCGCGCTCGCCGCGACCGCGCTTTCGATCGCGGCCGAGGCGGCGCTCACCGGGTATGTTGCGAGCTGGCTCGAGAATCAGGTGCTCGCCGCGGTCAAGCTGCTGCCCATTGGCCAAGTCGCCGGGCAGCGCCTGCGCCACGCGCTCGGCGCGCGAATCCCATCGCTCGTAGCGCGCGCCAGAAACCTGGCCGACCACGACGTCGCGAGCTTTGCGCCCGGTCTGGCACTTGCATCGGCCCTCCACGAAACCCAGTATTCGAGGATTTTTCGTTCATGAACGCTCCTGCCCGCCAGCCACGGCCGCTGCGCGTCGGCATCGGCGGCCCGGTCGGCTCCGGCAAGACGGCGTTGACGCTCGCCCTGTGCCAGGCACTGCGCGATCGCTACCAGATGGCGGTGGTCACCAACGACATCTATACGGAGGAGGATGCGCGATTCCTCGTCCGCAACGATGCGCTGGCTCCCGAGCGCATCATCGGCGTCGAGACCGGCGGCTGCCCGCATACGGCAATCCGCGAGGACGCGTCGATCAACCTCGAGGCCGTCGACCGGCTCACGCGGCGGTTCGGCGATCTCGACGTGGTCTTCGTCGAAAGTGGTGGCGACAATCTCGCCGCGACGTTTTCCCCGGAGCTGTCCGATCTCACGCTGTATGTGATCGACGTCGCTGCCGGCGACAAGATCCCGCGGAAGGGCGGGCCGGGGATCACGCGCTCCGACCTCCTGATCATCAACAAGATCGACCTCGCGCCTTACGTCGGTGCCTCGCTCGACGTGATGGAACGCGACGCGCGCCGAATGCGCGGCGACGCCCCCTTCGTGTTCACCAACCTGAAGCTCGGCACCGGACTCGACGTCGTGATCGCGTTCATCGAGCGGAACGGAATGCTGATCACCGGCTAGGTCCCGGGCCCGAGAAAGGGTCGCTCGGGCTGCTTCGGCGCGCTCGCCAAAGCGGTGCATCGCCTGCGAAGCTTGCACCGGTTTCGTGCCGGTGACGCATGCCGGACGCCGGAGGCGTTCGAGCGCAATCGACATTTCCCATACGAATCCGCGTTTTAGTTGCCGCGCAACACCATGGCACGCGTCGTGCAGATGATCGGACCGGGCGGCGAGTCGGTGAAGCGGCCCGTCATCGACATCGACGACGATCCTGGAACAGACCCCAACCATCGCGGAGTCCTACATGCGTCGCAGACAGGTCCTCAAGCAACTCGCGCTTTCCTCGGCGCTCGCCACCGGCATTGGCAGAAGCGCCGTTGCATTCGCCGCCGACAAGACCGTCAAGGTCGGCGTGCTGCATTCGCTTTCGGGAACGATGGCGATCAGTGAAACCGTCCTCAAGGACATGGCGCTGATGACCTTCGAGGAGATCAACGCGTCGGGCGGCGTGCTCGGGCATAAGATCGAGCCCGTCGTCGTCGATCCGGCATCGAACTGGCCGCTGTTCGCCGAGAAGGCGCGCCAGTTGCTGACCCAGGACAAGGTCGTCTGCACTTTCGGGTGCTGGACCTCGGTGTCGCGCAAGTCGGTGCTCCCGGTGTTCGAGGAGCTCAATGGCCTGCTGTTCTATCCAGTGCAGTACGAAGGCGAGGAACTGTCGTACAACGTGTTCTACACCGGCGCCGCGCCCAACCAGCAGGCGATCCCGGCGGTCGAGTATTTGATGAGCGCGGACGGCGGCGGCGCCAAGCGCTTCTTCCTGCTCGGAACGGACTACGTCTATCCGCGCACTACCAACAAGATCCTGCGCTACTTCCTGCACAGCAAGGGCATCACCGACGCCGACATCGAGGAGGTGTACACGCCTTTCGGGCACAGCGACTACCAGACGATCGTCGCCAACATCAAGAAGTTCGGCGCGGGCGGCAAGACTGCAGTGGTGTCGACGATCAACGGCGACTCCAACGTGCCGTTCTACAAGGAGCTAGGCAACCAGGGCTTGAAGGCGACCGATATTCCGGTGGTGGCGTTCTCGGTCGGCGAAGAAGAGCTGCGGGGCGTCGACACCAAGCCGCTGGTCGGGCAGCTCGCGGCGTGGAACTACTTCATGTCCCTCAAGAACCCGGCCAATGATGCGTGGAAGAAGAAGTGGGCCGCCTACGCCAAGGCCAAGAAGCTGGCGTCCGCGAGCAAGCCGCTGACCAACGACCCGATGGAAGCGACCTACATCGGCATCCACATGTGGAAGCAGGCGGTGGAGAAAGCCAAGACATTCCAGGTCGACAAGGTGATCGCCGCGGTCGGCGGACAGAAGTTCAAGGCCCCCGACGGATTCGAGATCGAGATGGACCCGCGCAATCACCACCTGCACAAGCCGGTGTTCATCGGACAAGTGCGCGCCGACGGTCAGTTCGACGTCGTCTGGAAGACCAAGGGTCCCATCAAGGCCCAACCGTGGAGCCCCTACTTGCCCGAGGACAAGGGCAAACAGGATATTCCCGAAAAGATGACCAAGAAGGCCTGAGTGCGCCGCCCGATCCTGGTTCTGCTGCTCGTGCTGGCGGCGATCAATGCGCCGCCGGCGCTGGCGCTCGACGCCGCGCTGGTGCACAAGCTGGCGCTGGGCGACAGCAGCGAAGACAGGATCGCGGCAGTCAACGAGCTCCTTGAATCCGGCGACGAGCAGGCCGAGCCCTTGCTCAAGGCGCTGCTGGCCGGTACGGTGCAGACGTCAGCCGATCGCGTCCTGATCGTGCACGGCGATACGGCGCAGGACGCGGTTACCGGCGAGAAGGTCTCGCCGCTGCCCGCCGATGCGACCGACGTGGTGATGAACAACCGAGTGCGCGGCGTGCTGGACGCCGCGGTTGCGGCGCTGCGCCTGGTGTCGCGCGACCGCGATACCAGGCTCAAGGCCGCGCGCGAGCTGGCCGATGACCCGCGCGCCGCGGCGCTGCCGATCGTGCGCAAGGTTCTGGGTCGCGAAACCGACCCCGAGCTCCGGGCCGTGCTCGAGATCGTCGCCGCGTCTATCGAGCTTCAGGCCGGCTCCAGGCAGGATCGCCTCGCAGCGATCCGGACCCTCGCCGCATCGGGCAACCCCAAGACCGAGACCCTGCTCCTGCCGCTGGTGGCGAAGAAGCCCGACGGCAGCTGGGCCGAACCGGACACGCAAATCCGTGCCGCGGCGCAGGCGAGCCTCGCCGACGTCCGCGGCAGGCTGGCCTTTGGCGAGCGCATCGGACTGCTGTTCGCGGGCCTCTCCCTCGGCAGCATCCTGATGATTGCGGCCCTCGGGCTGGCGATCACCTACGGCCTGATGGGCGTGATCAACATGGCACACGGCGAGCTGATCATGCTCGGCGCGTACGCAACCTACGTGGTGCAGAACCTGTTCAAGGCCTATGCGCCGGCAGCGTTCGACTGGTACCTGCTTGCGGCGGTGCCCGCGGCGTTCGTCGTCTCAGGCGCGGTTGGCATGATCCTCGAGCGCACGGTGATCCGCTGGCTCTATGGCCGGCCGCTCGAGACCCTACTCGCCACCTGGGGCATCAGCCTGGTGCTGATTCAGGGCGTGCGATCGCTGTTCGGGGCGCAGAACGTGCAGGTCGACAACCCGAGCTGGATGTCGGGGGGCGTGCAGGCGCTGCCGAATCTGGTGCTGCCCTACAGCCGGATTGTGATCATCGCATTTGCGGCGACCGTGGTGGCCGGCATCTGGTTGCTATTGGCGCGTACGCGCCTGGGACTGTTCGTGCGCGGCGTGACCCAGAACCGCGCGATGGCCGCCTGCGTCGGCGTGCCGACCGCGCGTGTGGACACCTGGGCCTTCGGCCTCGGCTGCGCCATTGCCGGGCTGGCCGGCTGCGCGCTGTCTCAGATCGGCAACGTCGGCCCAGCGCTCGGACAGGGCTATATCGTCGACTCGTTCATGGTGGTGGTGCTGGGCGGCGTCGGCCAGCTCGCCGGCACCGTGTACGCGGGACTCGGCCTGGGCCTGGTCAACAAGCTGCTCGAGTCGTGGTCGGGCGCGGTACTGGCGAAGATCGCGGTTCTGGTGTTCATCATCGTGTTCATCCAGAAGCGCCCGCAGGGCCTGTTCGCGCTCAAGGGCCGGGCGCTCGAGGCATGACGCGCCTGTATCGCACACGCGGCTGGCTCGCGCTCGCTGGGGTCGCCGCTGCGCTGCTGGTGGTCGTGCCGATGTCAGCGTTGCTGTTCCCCGAGGGCAGCGTGCTGCACCTGTCTTCGTACTGGGTGAGCCTCGGTGGCAAGATCATCTGCTACGCGATCGTCGCGCTGGCAATGGATCTGGTATGGGGCTATGCCGGAATCCTTTCGCTCGGGCACGGCCTGTTCTTCGCGCTGGGCGGCTACGCGATGGGGATGTACCTGATGCGCGAGATCGGCGCCGATGGCGTCTACCACAGCCATCTGCCGGACTTCATGGTATTCCTCGACTGGAAATCGTACCCCTGGGCATGGTGGGGCAGCGGGCACTTCCTGTGGGCGGTCCTGCTCGCCGTCGCGGTGCCTGGGCTGCTCGCCTACGTGTTCGGTTGGTTCGCATTCCGCTCGCGCATCA
>DASYXO010000285.1:0-8659 GCA_035934825.1 Casimicrobiaceae bacterium | reverse complement strand
AGACATCGTTGCCCAGCCGGTCGCGCACCAGGACTCCGACCGTCAACTCGGGCAGTGGCGCGCGGGCCACCATGCGGACGCGGAAGCTCACGGCCTGGCCGCTGCGCACGGCATTTGCCGGTTGGCCGCCCACGCGCATCTCGACGCTCTCGATGGATGCTTCCGCAGTGCCCGATCGCGTGCCTCGTCCCGAGCGATCATCGCCCTGGCGACTCTCGTAGTCCGCGCGCTGCGCTGCAATCAACGCGTTGTAATAATCGAGGACTGCATCCGGTGCGCCGTCGCGCAGCAGCACGCCGTGATCGAGCAGCAGCGCGCGATCGCAGAGGGACTTGACTGCTCCCGGGCTGTGCGAGACGAACAGCAGCGTCGTTCCCTGGTCGCGGAACCGGCGGATGCGATCGAAGCTCTTGTGCTGGAAATAGGTGTCGCCGACCGACAGCGCCTCGTCGACGACCAGGACGTCGGGCCTGACCGCGGTCGCGACGCTGAAAGCGAGGCGGACCTGCATGCCGCTGGAGTAGGTGCGAACCGGCTGGTCGATATAGTCGCCGATCTCGGCGAAGTCCTCGATCTCGCCCATCGACGATTCGACCCGCTCGCGGGAAATGCCCAGAATGTTTCCCGCCATGTACACGTTCTGGCGGCCGGTGAATTCCGGGTGGAACCCGATCCCGAGCTCGAGCAGCGCGGCGACGCGCCCGCCGATCTCATAGTGGCCCGCCGTCGGACGGACGGTCCCGGTGATGAGCTTGAGCAGCGTGCTCTTCCCCGCGCCATTGGCGCCGACGACTCCGACGGCCTCGCCCGGCGCGATGTCGAAGCTCACCTCGCGCAAGACCCATGCGAGCTGGTGCTGGATGCCCAGGCCGATCCATTCGGCGGCGCGGCCCCAGCGGTGACGGTAGCGCTTGTAGCCCTTGCCCAGCCCACGTGCGCGCACGTGGCCCATCAGAGCTCGTCCACGATCTCGCCGCTGAGGCCCCGGAACGCGAACAGCCCGAGGAGCAGGAATGCTGCAGCGACGGCGGCCGGATACAGCAGCGAAGACCACGCAGGCACCCGGTCCTCCAGAAAGACCGTCTGCGCGAAGCTCACGATCGGCGAAATCGGGTTCCATGCCACGATCTGCGCGAACAACACCGGCAGCGCATGCGGCGCGTAGACGATCGGCGTCAGCCAGAACCAGAACTGGAGCAACATCGACATCGTCTGCGCGACGTCGCGATAGAAGACATTGATCGTACCGAGAAGGACGCCCAGGCCC
This sequence comes from Casimicrobiaceae bacterium, assembly GCA_035934825.1. Lineage (GTDB taxonomy): Bacteria > Pseudomonadota > Gammaproteobacteria > Burkholderiales > Casimicrobiaceae > VBCG01. Next base: position 7,392 of record DASYXO010000285.1, on the reverse strand, counting down.
AGCGCAAGAGCCACGACCAGGATGATCGCCGGAATCACCGCCAGGATCGCCGCCGATGGAAAACCGCCGGCCGCGACCAGGAAACCCAGGAACAGCAGCAGAATGACGGCGAAATTCGATAACCCCGACAGCGCCACGATGATCGGCAGCGCAAGCTTCGGCAGATTCACCTTCTTTAGCAGCCCCGCGTTCTGAACGAAGACGCCGATCGATCGATTCAGCAGGTCGCTGAATAGCTGCCAGGTGATGATGCCGGAACACAGATAGATGCTGTAGGCGAACCTCGAGCTGTGGCCCGGCAGCGCAGGCTTCATGACTTCGGCGAAAACCAGCGTGTAGATCAGGATCATCGTCAACGGCTGTGCGATTGCCCAGAAGAAGCCGAGCTTGGTCCCGAGGTAGCGCGAGACGAAATCGCGCCTGACGCTCTCCACGATGAAGTCGCGAAAAGCCCAGCACTCGCGCAGCATGCCCGGCCGGACGAGAGGGATCGATGCCATTTCCAGATCGCTTCCGGGCGCCCGCTATTCGCGCCCCACCCATCGCAGGTCGGCCTCGACCATGCCGGCGATCAGGTCCTCGAGCGAGGTCGTCGCCGACCAGCCCAGCCGCGCGCGCGCCTTCGCCGGGTTGCCGCACAGCACGTCGACCTCCGCCGGCCGGAAGAATTGCGGATCGACGACGACGTGGTCCTCGTGGCGCAGGCCGACGTGCTCGAAGGCGATCCGGCACATGTCGCGCACCGTCGTGGTGACGCCGGTCGCAATCACGTAGTCGTCGGGCTCGTCCTGCTGCAGCATCCGCCACATGGCCTCGACGTAGTCGCCGGCAAAGCCCCAGTCGCGCCTGGCGTCGATGTTGCCCAGCCGCAGCTCCCTCGCCTTTCCCAGCTTGATTCGCGCGACGCCGTCGGTAACCTTGCGCGTCACGAACTCGATGCCGCGTAGCGGCGATTCGTGGTTGAACAGGATGCCGCTGGATGCGTGCAGGCCGAAGCTCTCGCGATAGTTGACGGTCGACCAGTGCGCGAACAGCTTGGCCACGCCATAGGGACTGCGCGGATAGAACGGCGTCTGTTCGTCCTGGCGCTCGGTCTGGATCAGTCCGAACATCTCGCTGGTCGAGGCCTGGTAGTAGCGGATCTTCGGATCGTGGATACGGATCGCCTCCAGCACGTGCAGCGCGCCGATGCCGGTCACGTTCGCGGTGAGCAGCGGCTGGCGCCACGACGTCGCGACGAAGCTCTGCGCGGCGAGGTTGTACACCTCGTCGGGCGCGCTCGCCTCCAGCGCGCGCAGGATCGACGTCATGTCGATGAGGTCCCCGTCGATCAGATTCACGTCCTTCACGATGCCGAGGTGCCCGAGGCGCCAGAGCGTGTCCGAGCTGCGCCGGGCGAGAAGACCCGAGACCTTGTAGCCCTTGCCCAGCAGAAGCTTGGCCAAGTAGGCGCCGTCCTGCCCGGTGATCCCGGTGATGAACGCCGATCTGGGCATCACTGTTCCCCGCTTTCCCAATGCCGCAGCATCGCGGCGAGCGATTCGTCGAGCGGCGTCGCCGCCCGCCAGCCGGTCGCCCGCCCGATCTTGCCCGGATCGCCGCACATCCGGCGCTGCTCGGAGCGGCGCATCCGCGCGGGTTCCTGCTCGATCGACACGGTCACTCCGGCCAACTCCGCGAGCCGTTCGAGCAGCGACCGGATCGAATGGTCGCGGCCCGAGCACACGTTGTAGACCTCGCCGGTCGCACCCGCGCGCAGAAGCGCGAAATACGCCCGGATGACGTCGCCGACGTCAGTGAAATCGCGCGTGACGTCGATGTCGCCGACCATGACGACAGGCTCGCTTCGCCCGCGCTTGATCTGCGCCACCTGGCGCGCGAAATCGGACACGACGAAGCGTTCGCTCTGTCCCGCCCCGATGTGGTTGAACGGCCGGGTCATCACGATGTCGAGGCCCTCGGTGACCGTCCACTGATAGCACAGCGCTTCGGCGGCGAGCTTGCTGACTGAGTAGGGATTGCGCGGCGCCGGAAGCCGCGCCTCGCCGACCGGCAGCGCTTCCACGGGAACGTGCCCATAGACGTCGCCGGTGCCGACGAATACCATCCGGCCCCGGAACCCCGTGCGCTGCAGCGCCTGGAGCAGGTGCAGCGTGCCGAGAACGTTGATGCCCAGCGTCGTCGCCGGATCCTTGAATGCGTCCGGCACCCAGCTTTGCGCAGCCAGGTGCAGCACCGCATCGGGCGCCGCGCCCTCGACCGTCGCCAGGGTCGCGAGCGGGTCGCGCAGGTCCCAGGTCTCGGGTATGTCGATCAGCTGCCAATCGTCCAGGGCCGGATCCATCGCGACCATGCGGGCGAGCGTGCCACCCACGAAGCCGTGCCGACCGGTCACCAACAAGCGCTTCACGCGAATCCTTTGTCCTCCGCTGCGGTCGCGGCCACGTCGCCGGCGCTGCCCTTCCCGCGGGCTGCGGCCGAGTATAGCCGAGCGATCGACACCGTTCCCGATCCCGGCCTCACGTGATCGAGCGGTAGACGTCGAGCGTTGCGCGCGCGCAAGTCTCCCAGGTGAAAACCGAGGCGCGCGCGGCGCAGCGGCGCGCCAGTACGGCACGCGCATCGGGATCGACGAGCAGGGCCTCGATCGCGCGGGCGGTCTCCCCGGGTTGCTCGGGATCGAGCATCCCGGCCGCTCCGCCCGCAATCTCGGGCAACGACGCCCGGTCCGACACCAGGACCGGAACGCCGCAGGCCATCGCCTCGAGCGGCGGCAGCCCGAATCCCTCGTATCTGGACGCGAACACGAACGCTGCGGCGCCCGCGTAGAGCGCCGGCAGGTCGGCATCGGGCACGCGGCCGAGGAACCGGATTCGCCCGCGCGAGGCCAGGGCCTGCAGATCCTTTTCCAGGTCTGCCGCGCGCCACCCCCTTGCGCCAGCGATCACCAGTGGATGGCGCTCGCGAAGCTTCTCCGGGAGCCGCGCGTAGGCGGCCAGGACGTGGCGGACGTTCTTGCGCGGCTCGATCGTGCCGACGCTCAGCAGATAACTGCCGTGGACAAGATCGAGGGGCTGCAGCACCGCGCGGGTCAGCGCGGCGCCACGCGGATGAAAATCAGGCGCAACGCCGAGATGCACCGCATGCACGCGTCCCGGATCGACGCCCAGGCTCGTCACCACTTCCTGCCGGACGAACTCGGAATCGACGATGATCGCAGCCGCATTCGCGACTGCGCGGGGCACTCCGCGCTGCAGCCATCGGATGCGGTCCCGCGGATGCGTTTCCGGATACCGCAGCCACGAGAGGTCGTGGATGGTGACGACCACCGGGACGTCGTAGCAAATCGGAACGTAATTGGGCTCGTGGTAGATCGCGATCGCGTGGCGGCGCAGGCCGCGTGCGAATCCAAGCCGCTGTTGCACCTGCCGAACCTCGCGCAGCCACGGCACGAAAGGCCCGATGCGAGTCCGCAGCCGGGGCGTTGCGGCATCGACGCGCGCGGCAGCGGCATCGCGGTCCGGAGCCGTCGGCACTTCGTGGCGCCAGCGCCAGCCGTAGAACGAGTGGAGGTCGGCGCCGCCGAGCGCCGCCAGCGCCGCTCCGAGGCGAACGACGTAATTGCCGATGCCGGTCAGTGGCGCGAGCAACGGTGTCGCGTTGATGCCCACGCGTAGCGCCATCGGTCAGGACCCGGCCTGGAGTTTCGAGCGAACGATGGTATCACCCGCGATGCCGGCCGCCGGGGCACCGCGCGGGCGCGACCTGACGTCAATTCGCATCGGAAAGACCGCGGCTGCGCGTAAAATCCGGCGCAGCGCGCCGGACGCTGGCGCGCCCGCACCCGATGGATCAGCGCATGTCCCCGAGCCGCCCGCATCGCAGGTCGTTCGCCCCGTGAGGGTCGCGCTTGTCCACGACTGGCTCGACACCTGGCGCGGCGGAGAGCGCGTGCTCGCGGAGATCTGCGGCCTCTACGGCGACGCCGAGCTTTTCGCACTGGTGGACTTTCTGCCGGAGCCGGACCGATCCAGGCTGGGGGGCAAGCGCGCGGTGACCTCGTTCCTCCAGCGCCTTCCTTTCGCCCGGCAAAGCTTTCGCAGTGCGTTGCCGCTGTTCCCGCGCGCGATCGAGTCGCTCGACGTGTCGGCCTTCGACCTGGTCGTTTCCAGCTCGCACGCCGTGGCCAAGGGCGTGCGCAGCCACCGCGGGCAACTCCACATCTGCTACTGCTACACGCCGATGCGCTATGCCTGGGACCTGCGGGACGCGTACCTGCGCCAGTCCGGGTTCGACCGCGGCCTGCGGGGCCGGCTCGCGCGCCGGGTGCTCGATCGGCTGCAGGCATGGGACCGCGCCGCCAGCGAGCGGGTCGACCATTTCGTCGCCATCTCGCAGCACGTCGCCGAGCGCATCCGTCGTTGCTACGGCCGCGAGTCGACGGTCATCTACCCGCCAGTGGCGATCGACGCGATCGACGCTCCGCCCGCTCGCGGCTCCGCCTACGTCACGGTGTCCCAGCTCGTCCCCTACAAGCGTGTCGACTTGATCGTCGAGGCTTTCGGGCGCCTCCCCGACCGCGAGCTGATCGTGATCGGCGAAGGCCCGGAGCGCGCCCGCATCCAGGCGATCGCGGGTCCGAACGTGCACCTGGTCGGCCGCGTCCCCGACCGCGAGCGTGACCTCTGGCTCGCAAAGGCACGCGCCTTCATCTTCGCCGCCGAAGAGGATTTCGGGATCGCGCCGCTGGAAGCGCAGGCGGCGGGAACACCGGTCATCGCGCTGGCGCGCGGCGGCGCAGTCGAGACGATCCGTGGACTCGACGCTGCGGACCCGACCGGGATCCTGTACGCCGACCAGACGGCCGGCGCGATCGTCGCCGCGGTCCTGGAGTTCGAGTCCCAGCCCGCGCGGTTCGCGGCAGCCGCCTGCGTCGGGAATGCCGCCCGCTTCAATGCGCAGCGGTTTCGCCGCGAACTGGGCGCGTTCGTCGATGCGCGCTGGTCCGAGTTCGTCCGTCGGAAGGATCCGGAATGACCCGCAGCGTGCTCAGGGAGAACTCGACGCTGCTCGACGCGGTGATGCGCGCCTTCGACCCGCTGCTGGTCGTCGCCACGGGCGTCGTCGCGTACCGGCTCTACCTGGGTGGCTGGGTCGTTCCGTCGCGCTACGCCGTCGCAGTGGCCATGGCGGCGCTACTCGCGTTCGCGGCCCTGCCCGCGATGGGCCTTTACCGGTCGCAGCGCGGTGCGAGCTTCGTCGACGAGGTCGCGGGACTGTTCTTCACCTGGATGCTGATCGCGGTGACCGGGGGAGCGTACTTCTTCCTGACCAAGTCGGGCGCCAGTTTCTCCCGCGGCTGGGCGCTGGTCTGGGTCGCGGGTGGGTTCGCGCTCCATCTCGCCACGCGTGCCGCGCTGCGTCTCGGGCTCCGCTGGCTGCGCAGGCGCGGGCGCAACCTGCGCCACGTCGTCATCGTCGGGGCACGCGCGCATGGCCGCAGCGTCGCCGCGCGGCTGCGCGCAGCCGCGTGGAGCGGGCTCGCGATCGTTGCGTTCTACGACGACGACCCGGCCCTGGTCGGGACCGTGCAGGACGGCATTCCCGTCAGGGGGCCGCTCGCGCGCCTGCCCGACGACATGGTGGCCAATCCCCCGGACCAGGTCTGGATCGCGTTGCCACTCTCCGACGAGGCGCGCATCCGCACCTGCCTCGAAGGGCTGCGCCAGACGTCGGTCATCGTGCGCTTCGTCCCGAACTTCCAGAGTTTCCACCTGCTGAACCACTCGATCGGCGAGATCGCCGGAATGCCGGTCGTCAACCTGACCGACACGCCACTGGGTGGCGTTCGTGCAACCTGGAAGGCCATCGAGGACTACGCGATTGCGGCACTCCTGGTGTTGCTGCTGTCGCCACTGCTCGCGCTGATCGCAATCGCCGTCAAGGCATCCTCCGGCCGTGAGCCGGTGCTTTACCGGCAGCAACGCGTGACCTGGAACGGGCGGCAGTTCACGATGTACAAGTTCCGCAGCATGTCCGCCGGCGCCGAAGCACTGAGCGGACCCGTCTGGTCGACCCGCGGCGAGCCGCGCGCGACGCCCGTCGGTGCGTTCCTGCGACGTTTCAGCCTCGATGAGCTGCCCCAGCTCGTCAACGTCCTCCGCGGAGAGATGTCCCTCGTGGGTCCGCGCCCCGAGCGACCGGAATTCGTCGCGCAGTTCCGCGACACGGTCCCCGGCTACATGCAGAAGCACCTCGTGAAGGCGGGCATCACCGGCTGGGCACAGGTCAACGACCTGCGCGGGGACAGCGATCTCTCGCTGCGCATACAATACGATCTCTACTATGTCGAGCATTGGTCGCCCTGGTTCGACCTGCGGATCCTCGCCCTGACGCTTTGGCACATCCTGACGACCCGCAACGCGCATTGATCCCTGACGCGAGCGGGGAATCAACGCTTCCCGAGTTCCTGATGGCGCGCACCGTGGCGCTGGTGTTCGCGGCGTCGCTCGTCGCCTGCCTCGTCGGCTACCTCGCGCTCGCCACGCCCGGACATTGGTTCGCGTCGACCCCCGACCTCGGCTACGGCGCGAAGCTGCTGCGGCTTGCCCGCGGCGTCGCTGCGCCGGCGCACGACGCGATCGTGATCACGCGCGCAGCCGAGGACGGCAACGCGATCGTGTCGGTCGAGACCGATTTTTCGTCGGCGGGCTACGCGCAGGTCGTGTGGCTCGCACGCGGGATTCCCGCCGACGCCAAGGCCGCGCTGCTGTGGCGCACCGACGTCGAGCCCTCCCGCCTCAACACGCTTCCGATTTCGATCGAGTCGGGGCAGCCCGCGCCCGTCGACCTGCGCAACAATTCGCACTGGATCGGCCGCATCAAGGGCCTGGCGCTGGCGCTGCATGGCCCGCTCGCGAGCGCCGTCGCCGTGCGGGGCGTGATCGCGAGGCCCGCCAACGCGTTGGAAACGCTCGGCGATCGCTTCCGCGAATGGACGATGTTCACGCCGTGGAACGGCTCGTCGATCAACACCGTCGCCGGCGGCGCCGATTCCCAGGTTCTTCCGCTGCCTTTGCTGCTCGCAGCCGCCATTGTGCTGGCCGCGGGCCCGCTGCTCGTCCTGGCGCGGCGCCGTGCTGCCGGGATGCGCGCCGCCACGGGAGCCGCCGTGATCGCGATCACGCTTGGCGCGTGGCTCGTCCTCGACCTGCGCTGGACCGCGCAACTGCTGCGGCAGGTCGGGGAAACCGCGCAGCAATACGCGGGCAAGGACTGGCGCGGGCGGCACCTGGCGGCCGACGATGGGGCGCTGTTCGAGTTCATCGACAAGGTGCGTGGCTTGCTGCCGGACCGGCAGGTCCGTGTATTCGTCGTCGCCGATGCCGATTA
>DASYXO010000283.1:0-16727 GCA_035934825.1 Casimicrobiaceae bacterium | reverse complement strand
CTCGTCGTCAACTACCCGAAGAAAGTCCTGGCAGGAGACGTGCACCCGGATTTTCCGATGCGCATGGCCCACAAGGACATCAGCCACGCACTCAGCCTCGGCGCCGAAGTCGGCTCGCCCCTCCTTCTCGGCGCGATCGCGCGCGCGATGCTCGCGCGCGCGCAGCCGTGGGGACGCGCCGACAAGGACTGGACCGCGATGCTGCTGCTGCTCGAGGACCTGAGCCGGGCGTAGGCGCCGGACGTATCTCCCGGGCGCGCACACCTGGCTGCCTGCGTGCTGCGCACTCCGGTATTCGCCCTCGGGGCGGCCCTTCGGGCTCACTGGACTACCTTCGTGCTGCGCACTCCGGTATTCGCCCTCGGGGCGGCCCTTCGGGCTCATGGAATCAGCAGGACTTTGGCCGCGGCGAGGCGCCCGCGATCGAGGTCTTCGAAGGCCTTCGCACCGTCCGCGAGGCTGCGCTCCTCCACCCACGAGAGATCGCCGAAGACACCGGCGTGCAGCGCCTGCACGGTCGCCCGCAGGTCGGCGGTGGTATAGGTGTAGGTGCCAAGGAGCGTGATCTCGGCGAGCGTCAGCTTGCGCATGTCGATCTCGCTCGCCCAATCCTGCAGCCCCACGTGCATCACCACGCCTCCCGGCTTGACGGCCGCCAGCGCTGCTCGCCGCGTGTCCTTGCCACCGACGGCGTCGAACACCAGGTCGACGCCCCCGTCCGCCGGTCCGCTGCCCGCCCGCGGGTCGAAGCCGGGGAAGCCGCTGTGGCGCTCGGCTGCCTCGCGTCGCAGCGGGTTCACCTCCGCCATCAGCACCTGGCGACAACCGTAGGATCGCATCAGCAGCGCGGCCAGGAGGCCGATGGCCCCGCCGCCGATCACCAGCACCCTTGCCTCCGGCAGCGGGCGCTGGAGCGCACGCATACACAGGTGCAGTGCATGCAAGGCCGTCGCCGCGGGCTCGGTCAGCGCCGCCTGCCGTCTGCTCATGCCCTCGGGGAGGTCGAGCAGGCTCCGGGTCGGGATCGACATGTACTGCGCGAACGCGCCGGGCCGGTTCATCCCGACCATGCTGCGATTCGCACACAGGTTGTCGCGGCCTTGCACGCAGAACTCGCAGCGCCCGCAGGCAATCAGCGGATTGACGGTGACGCGCCTGCCGGCTCCAGGACCCGCGACGATCTCGCCCGCGAGCTCGTGGCCCAGGATCATCGGTGGAACGCGCCGCGGATCGTGGCCATGATAGGCGTGCATGTCTGACCCGCAAATGCCTGCCGCATCGACGCGGATGACCACCTCCCCCGCGGCCAGCGCCGGGTCGGCCTCGTCGCGATACACCATCTCGCGCGGGCCGGTGTACACAAGGGCTCTCATCGTATGCCGCCTCGGCTCATTTGGCGCTGAATCCGCCGTCGATATAGATGGTCTGGCCGGTGATGTAATCGGAAGCAGGCGCGGCGAGGAACACCGTCAGCCCATGCAAGTCCTCGAGCTCGCCGTTGCGCCCGATCATCGTGCGCGCGGCCAGCTCCGCGACCCGTTTGGCGTCGGCGTACACCGGCGCGGTCAGTGACGTCGGAAAGAATCCGGGACCGATTGCGTTGCAGGTCACGCCTTTGGCCGACCAGGCCTCCGCCATGGCGCGAGTGAGCTGCACGACCCCGCCTTTCGAGGCGCCGTAGGGTGCGCTGTCGGGGAACGCGCGTCGCGACTGCATCGATGCCACGTTGATGATGCGGCCCCAGCCCTTGGCGATCATATGCGGAACCGCGTGCCTCGCCAGGAAGAACGGAACCGTCAGGTTGAGCAGCAACTGTGCGTCCCAGCTCGCTTCGGTGATGCGCTCCGCCGGCTCGCGCAGGTTGATTCCGGCGGCGTTCACGAGGATGTCGGGTGCGCCGAAATGGGCTGCGGCCTGCGCGACGCAAGCACCCAGCCGGGAACGCTCGCTGACGTCGCAGGCCACGTGCGCTGCCCTGCCCCCCGCAGCCACGATGCACTGCGCCGCTTCGCGCAGCGCGTCTTCGCGCCGGGCCACCAGCACGAGCGCAGCGCCGGCGCCGGCGAGCGCCTGCGCCATGGCGAAGCCGATGCCCGAGCTCCCACCCGTCACCAGCGCGACGCGGCCGGTGAGGTCGAACAGCGTTGCGCTCCGCGACATCGCCTAGGCTTTGGTCGTGAAATGCCCCTGCGGGAAATATTTGCCCAGCCTGTCGTCGGCCGTGCGCGCGTGGGCCTCCATCCCCTCGAGACGCGAGATGCGAGCCGTGACCTCGGCGATCCTGCGGGTCGCGTCCTTGGACATGCGCTGGTAGGTGACGGTCTTCATGAACTTTCCTACGCTGAGACCCCCGCTGTAGCGCGCGGCCTTCTTGGTCGGCAGGATGTGATTGGGCCCTGCGGTCTTGTCGCCGTAGGCGACCGTGGTCTCCTCGCCGAGGAACAGCGACCCGTAGGCGGTCAGCCGGCCGAGCCACCAGTCGAGGTCGCGGGCGTGGACCTCGAGGTGCTCCGGCGCATAGTCGTCGCTCAGCGCTGCCGCGCCCTCGCGGTCGGAAGCCACGGCGACTTCGCCGTAGTCGCGCCACGCAGCTCCGGCCGCGGCACTGGCATCCGCCGGAAGCGCCGCGATCAGCCTCGGCACCTCGTCCATCACCCGTTGCGCGAGTGCCTCCGAGGTCGTGATCAACCACGCAGGCGACTCGATCCCGTGCTCCGCCTGCCCCACCAGGTCGCAAGCCACCAGCAGCGGATCGGCGCTGTCGTCCGCGATCACCAGGATTTCGCTGGGGCCCGCGAACACGTCGATGCCCACCTGCCCGAACAGGATGCGCTTGGCCTCGGCCACGAACTTGTTGCCCGGCCCCGCGATGACGTCGGCCGCCTTGCCGGTGAACAGGCCGTAGGCCAGCGTCGCGATCGCCTGTACCCCGCCCAGCGTCATGATCACGTCCGGTTTCGCCACCGACATCGCGTAGAGGACCACCGGATGGATTCCCCCGCCCTTGTGAGAAGGGGAGCAGGCGATCACGAATGGAACGCCGGCCGCGCGCGCGGTCGCGATGCTCATGTACGCCGAGGCGATATGCGCATAGCGTCCGCCGGGCACGTAGCAGCCGGCCGCATTCACCGGGATCAGCTTCTGCCCGCAGACGAGCCCCGGATGGAGCTCGGTCTCGAACTCGTGCAGGCTTTCCCGCTGGCGCTGCGCGAAGCGGAAGACCTGGTCGTGAGCAAAGCGAATGTCGTCCTTGACCGTCCCGGGGAGGCTGGCGGTGCGCTTCGCGACCGCGTCCGGCGTGACCAGGATCTCCCCCGTCCACTGGTCCAGGCGCGCCGCATACGCGCGCACCGCATCCTCGCCGCCGGCGCGGATCTCGCGCAGCATGCGATCGACGGTGTCGCGCGTCTCGTCTTCCCCGGTTTCCGGGGTCCGGGTGGCCTTCTTCAGGTAGCGCACAGCCATGGCGCCTCCGCTCACTTGCTCCCGTCGTTGGCGAACGCCTTGAGCTTGGGGTCGTCGTTCACCATCTGCAGGTACTTGTCGGTGATGTAGCTGCTCGCGGCGGGCACCTCCTGGAGACTTCCCTTGGACTTCATGAAGGCGGCGATCTTGTCGAACCACACGTCGACTTCCGAAGGCTTCCCGCCGTGGCGCGCCATGATCGAAAGCTGCTGGGCGAGGTCGAAGATCGGCCGCTGGTATTCGACCTTGGCGTACTTCTCGGAGATCGGGACGCCCGCTTCCTTGTCGGCCTCCTGCAGAGCCGCCAGCGTTTCGGCCGGATGCGCTTTCTCCCACTTGATCGCATGCAGGTACACGGCGAGGTATTTCGCGACGAGCTCCGGGTGCTCCTTGGCATAGTCCTCGCGCACGACCAGCGCCCCGGGGATGATGGCGTTCGCATCCTTGCCGGTGCAGACGATCGCGGCGCCGATCTGGTCTTCGAGCGTGTAGCTGTTGGGGGCCCACAACGCCCCGAAGCCCGCCGTGCCGCTGCTAAGTGCGGTCATGATCCCGGCCTGGCCGAGGTTGACCATCGTCACGTCGTTCTCGCTCAGGCCGTACTTGCCGAGGCAGGCGGCGGCGGCGTATTCGCCGGTCGAATTGGCGGTCACCAGGATCTTCTGGCCCTTGAGCGCTGTCTTCGGGTCCTTGTGAAAGCTCGCCGCCGCAGACTTGGTCGCGATCAGGACGTTCGTCGCCGACTCGTCGTTGGTCACGCCGATCGTCAGGATGTGGTAGCGCGCCGCACCGATCACCGCGGGAACCGAGCCGGTGCCGCCGACGTCCCAGGATCCGGCGGCCGCGGACGCGATCTGCGGAACGCCTGCGGGAAACGTGCTGTAGCTCGCCTGCAGGCCGACGTCAGCCCACCAGTTCTTCTTGGTCGCGAGGATGTACGGAAGCGCCCACCAGTTCGTCGGCTGGTAGCTCACGTTGATGTGGGTCGGCGCCGCGGCTGCGGGCGGCACGAAAAGCGCGGCGGAAACCGCCATCAGGCTCGCACAGATCAGTTTCTTCATACCGTCCTCCGGGTTGTTCAGGGTGGTCGAACGCTTCAAGCGGACTTCACGGCGATTCCGGCGGCTGCTGCGTCTTCCTGCCGTTCCCTCAGCAGTCGCCAGATCCTCGTGCGCAGGTGCACGAACGATTCCAGATCCATGACTTCTTCGATGCGATCGTGCGTGTCCCAACCTTCGCGCCTGCGAACCGACGCAATGTCGAGGATCTCGCGGATGCGGCCAGGTCGCCGCGTCAGAACCACGACCCGGTCCGCGAGGTAGACGGCCTCTTCCACGCTATGCGTGATGAACAGTGCGGTGCGCGGATTCACGCGGCACAGCTTGATCAATTCCTCCTGCATCACGACACGCGTCTGCGCGTCGAGCGCGCCGAAAGGCTCGTCCATCAACAGCACGTCCGGATCCAGCGCATAGCTGCGCGCGATGGCAACGCGCTGCTGCATGCCGCCGGAAAGCTGCTGCGGGTACGCGCGCTCGTATCCCTGCAGGCCCATCAGCTCGACGTAGCTCGCGACGATGCGGCTGCGCGCACCGGCGTCGATGCCCCGGCAGCGCAATCCGAATGCGATGTTCTCCTCGACGGTCTTCCAGGGAAACAGGGCGAACTGCTGGAACACGACCGCACGGTCGGGCCCGGGACCGGACACCTCGCGATCGCCGACCCGCACCGAGCCCGAGGTCGGGAAATCCAGGCCCGCGGCCATGCGCAGCAGCGTGGTCTTGCCGCAGCCGGAGGGCCCGACGATCGCGACGAACTCCTTCTCGCGCACCTCGAAGCTCACGTCGTCGAGCGCGAGAACCTCCTGGTCGCGGCGACGAAAGACCCGCCTGACATCGGCGAACACGATGTGGCTCAAGGCTCCACACCCCAACTGCGCTGCACCGCGCTCTCGAGCGCGCGCAGTGCGACGTCGATGGCGAAGCCGACGACTCCGATGGCGACCATCGCGGACATCACGATCGGCGTCTGCAGCGACGTCTGGCCCTGCACCATCAGGTAACCCACGCCGCTCGAGACCACGATCAGCTCGGCGCCGATCAGCGATTGCCAGCCCAGCCCGGCGCTGATCCGCAGCCCGGCGACGATCGACGGCAGCGCCGCGGGCACCAGCACCTCGGTGATGATGCGCAGGCCGCCCGCCCCCAGAGTCTGCGCAGCCTCGACGAACACGGTGTCGACCTGCCGGGCGCCGCGATAGGCGTTGATCACGCAAGGAGGAAACGCGCCGCTGAAAATGATCAGGATCGGGCCACCGATTCCCGTGCCGAACCACAGCGCCGCGAAAGGCACCCAGGCGATCGGGGCGATGAAGCGCACCGATTCGAAGAGCGGCGCGACGACGTCATCGACCCAGCGATACCAGCCCATCAGCAATCCGAGCGGCACGCCGAGGACCACGGCGAGACCGAAGCCCAGCCCGAAGCGTTGCAGGCTCGCCACGGTGTGGGCCTCGATGGTGTAGCCCGCGTAGGAATGATCGGAGAGCCTGGCGATCGTGTCGGCGATCATGACCGGGCCCGGCAGGAAGCGCGAAGGCACCCATCCGCTGGAAGCGACGCCGTACCAGAGGGCAAAGAACGCCAGAAGTCCAAGGGTGGAAAGCGCGAAGAGCTCGCTCCCCGAAGGAGCGCCTTGCCCGCGAGCGCTGCGACCTTCGCCTAGCCCCGCCACGGGATGGCTCTCCGTTCGAGCACGGCCAGCGCCTTGGTCATCAAGGCGCCCATCACTCCGACCCAGATCATTGCATACAGGATCATCCCCGGATAGATGTCGAGCGAGGCGACGATCAGCACGTGGCCGAGCCCGAAAATCGCCCCGACGAGCTCGGCCGCAACCAGCGTGGTCCACGACGCCTGCATCGACAGGCGCAGCCCGGTGAAGATCATCGGCATCGACCCGGGAATCAACACGTGCGTCACCAGTTGCAGCCGCGATGCGCCATGCACGCGCGCCGCGGCGACCAGCGTGGGATCGATGTTGCGCACGCCCGTGTAGCTGTTGATCAGCGCGGGCACGAAGGCCGCGAACCAGATCACGAAGATCTTGGCACCGTCGCCGAGGCCGAACCACAGGATCGCGAGCGGGATCCACGCGAGCGGCGGGATCGGACGCACCAGCAGGAACGCCGGATTCAAGAGGGCCTCCGCGCGCCGGCTCCAGCCCATCAGCAGGCCCAGCGGGGCGCCGGTTCCGACCGCGACCGCGAAACCCATGAGCACCAGCTTGCTGCTCTGCCAGACCTGGGCCGCCAATGTCCCTCCCGCGTAGCCGTTGCCGCGCGAGATCTGGCGCGCCGCCTGCACTACGTCGTTGGGGGACGGAAAGCGTCCGGGACTGATGGTGTGCGTGACCGAAGTCAGCACATACCAGAGCACCAGCAGGGGCACGATCGCGGCGAGCGCGAACCGGAACCGACGCAGTCGTCCGGTGCTCGCCGCCGGCTGGGCCGCGCCCCTCAGATCGTGCATGTGTGCTCCTCCTGCCAGACGAGCCCTGCGCCTGCCCGCGGTTCCCCGGTACAAGTGTCCCAGGTGTTTGTCGCGACGGCAAAAATGAAAGCGCTTTCATACTGTAGGGTCTTTTGATTGGAGCGTCAAGCGTCGACGCGCGTCATCGCGCTGTCGCGTCGATGCCCACGGTGCTATCCTGATCAGGCAGCCATTGTGCGAGGCGGCCTGCGGCCCAGGAGGCAGGCCGCATGGCGCCACAACTGGGACAGCGATGAAAGCGCATTCTTCTCCGCCTGAAGCTCCACCGCCGACGCCTGGGAAGGCACTGAAGCCTGCGGGATGAGCCGCGCGATCGAACGCGACATCGACCACTCGTGAACAGGGGTGCCCCGAAACTGAGCGACGTGGCACGCATGGCCGGAGTCTCGCCGGCCACGGCTTCGCGCGCATTGTCGAGACCCGGGCGCGGGCGCCCGGAGACCCGCGCCAAGGTCGACCGCGCCGCGCGCCTGCTCGGCTATGTCCCGCACGGCGCGGCGCGCGCGCTTGCATCGCAGCGCAGCCGGATGATCGGCGCGGTCATTCCGACGCTGGACAATGCGATCTTCGCAAACTCCGTCAACGCGCTGCAGGGCACGCTCGCCGAGTCCGGCTACACGCTGCTGCTCGGCTCCCATGCCTACAACCCGGCCACCGAGCTCCAGGTCACGCGCGAGCTCGTCGAGCGCGGAGCCGACGGCATCGTGTTCGTCGGGACCGACCACGATCCGCAGATCTACCGGATGCTGGCGACGTTCCGCATTCCGTATGTGCTCATCTGGTCGCTCGACCCGAGCGGCCGGCACCCCTGCATCGGATTCAACAACCGCGACGCCGCGATCCGCGTGACGCGCCACCTGCTCGACCTCGGGCACCGCCGATTCGGCGTGATCTCCGGCCTGACCGCCCACAACGACCGCGTGCGCGAGCGTCTTGCCGGGGTCCGCGACGCATTGCGCGCCCGGGGTCGGGACCTGGCGCCGCAAGCCGTGGTCGAGCGGCCCTACTCCTTCGCCAGCGGCCAGCAGGCGATGCGCGAGCTCATGGGCCGCAAGCCAATGCCGACTGCGGTGGTCTGCATCAACGACGTGCTGGCGATCGGCGCGATCATCGAATGCCGCGCAGCGGGCATCGAAGTCCCCGGCGACGTCTCGATCACCGGCTTCGACGACATGGAGATTTCGGCCCAACTCGCACCCGGACTCACGACGATGCGCGTGCCCACCGTCGATCTGGGGCGCGCGGCGGCGACCTATCTGCTCGACCGCCTCGCCGGCCGGGAGGTCGCAACCTGCACCGAGCTGCCAGTCGAGCTGGTCGTGCGGGGCAGCACGGGTCCGGCCCACGCGGCGAACGCTCCCGGGTCGCAGCACAGGCTGCGATAGGCGGACCGGATCCGGCAACCACTACCGCGACGCGTTCACTTCGGACGCGGCTCCCCGGTCGGCTGCGCATGCGCCAGGCGCTCGACGAACCCGGCGAGCACGTCCGCAGATGCATCCGAAACCACAAGCCAGTCCCATCCGTCCCATGCGGCATGCGCGACGTTGAATCCGCGCAGCGCTCTCGGCGACGCGAGACCCCGGACGGGCTCCGGCCGAACGAACACGTCGATCGAATGATTCCGGTAGCGATAGACCAGCGTTGCAACCGCCTGCTGCCCCAGCATGTCGACGCGACCCCCGACGAGTGGGAAGCCATCGCCAACGAAATCCTGCACTGGCGGCGAGTAGTCCAGGCGCGCCGAAAGCCACGGCTTCACCGTGTGCTCGTCCGAGGAGGCAACCTCCACCAGGCGATTGTTGAGGGTCGCACGGACATGGGTCGCCACGGCCTCGACCGCCAGGTCTCGGCCGGCGCGCCAGTCGGCGACACTCGTGGCCACCATCCATGCGAGGACCGTCGCCGCGCAGCCGGCAAGTGCGCCGGCGCACAGCCAGCGCCAGCGCTCGCGTGCCGAATGCGGTCGATCCTGCAGGGCCGCGCCGCTGCTCGTCATCGCCGAGCGGATCCGGTCGGCTAGACCTGGAGGAGCCGCGAAGTACGGAACTTCGGACCGCAGCCGTTCGCGCAGCGCAAGCAGTTGGCGGTGCTGCTCGGCACACTGCGCACAACCGCGAACGTGCCGCTCGACCAGGTGCCCGCGCAGTCTATCCAGCTCGCCGTCGACATAGGCTGCAATCAGCGTCTGCGCGTCATCGCATTTCATCGACCGCCTCCGGACATCTGGTCACCTATCGCGCGCAGCCTTGGTGATCCATGGAGCAGAGCTCGCGCCCGCGCGAGCCGCGACATCACGGTACCCATCGGGATGTCGACGATGCGAGCGATTTGCTTGTACGACAGCTCCTCCAGCTCGCGCAGTATCAGGACCTCCCGGAACACCAGCGGCAGCTCCTCGATGGCGGCTGCGAGCGCCTTCGACTCGGATCGGCGGACCAACGCCTGCTCGGGATCGACCCCCGCCTGATCCACGGCCATCTCGATCGCGCTGCCGTCGTCCTGCACCACCTCGGCGGGACGATTGCGCGCGCACCAGTCGTAGAACGCACGGCGTACGATCGTCAGGAACCATGCCCTGCCGTCGCTGCCACTGAGCGAGCGGACGTACCTGAGGGCGCGAACGCAGGCATCCTGAACGACGTCCTCGGCGTCGCTCGTGTTGCGCGTGAGCCAGCGCGCAAGGTTGTAGCCCGCGTTGAGATGCGGCAATACCAGCGCCTCGAAATGCGCGTGATCGGTCAAGCGGATACTCCCAACCGTGGCATGGCAGCGGCCGGCCGGACAGCTACCATCGCATCTTCCGCTGCCTCGCGCCAGGAGTCACGTCGGGTCGAAGACGTCAGCGCGCGGGCTCCACCATCACCTTCCCCACCATCATCGGGTGCAGCGAGCAGAAGTATTCATACGTGCCCGCTCGATCGAATACGTACGAATACCGATCCTGCGTATCCAGTCCGGAGGACGACGCAAAACGCTTGTCGCTGCTGGTCACGGTGTGCGGAGTGCTGTCCGCGTTGGTCCACGTGACTTTCGTGCCGACCTTCACCGTAATGACTGGCGGCCGGAAGCTGAAGTCGCGGATGGTCACGGCGGCGGACGCCGCCGGAATCGCATCCATCGTGGCGTCGGTGATCGCCAGCGGGCTGTTCACGCTCACGTATCGAACGTCGCGCATGCCGATCAAGCCGTGCAGTCGATCCGCCGTGACGCTCGCGTCCGGCCCCGGCGCGGGCCCGGTGCCTGCGACAGGGATCGGGTACGCCGTCGAGCGCGCCGTATAGAACGCGACATTCCCTTCCACCTTCTGCTGGATCTGGTGAATATGGCCATTCAGCACCGTCACCGACCCGAATCGCCGCAGATAGGCAAGCGCCTGCGCGCTGTCTTCGGTTCCCCAGCCCCATTTCTCATAGATGGTCCACAGCGGCATGTGCGCGAAAACCACGACCGGTGTGCTGCTCGACAACCCTTTCAGGTCACTTTCCAACCACTCGAGCTGCTCACGACCGAGCGCCCCCAAGCCGCCAGGCCTGAAATTGAGCACGTTGACCAGGCCGATGAAGTGCACGCCGCGGAAGTCGAAGCTGTACCACCTGGTACTCGATCCCCGATGACCGAAGCGGCGGAAATACTGCTCGCCGTCGTCGCCGATCACGTCGTGCTCGCCAGGGACGAAGAACCTCTGGTCGGTCTTCAGTTCCCCCATCACCTCTGCGAACGTGTCGAACTGGCCGGGCTTGGCGAGATGGGTCAAGTCGCCCGTGTGCACGACGAATCCCGGTGCCACCGATAGTGCGTTCACCTTTGCGACGGCCTCGCGCAGCGTC
This sequence comes from Casimicrobiaceae bacterium, assembly GCA_035934825.1. Classification (GTDB taxonomy): domain Bacteria; phylum Pseudomonadota; class Gammaproteobacteria; order Burkholderiales; family Casimicrobiaceae; genus VBCG01. The sequence goes on along the minus strand of DASYXO010000283.1, from coordinate 5,881 downwards.
GCAGTCACGTCGGGATTCGGCGCCTGGCGAAAGCCGATATGCGAGTCGCTCAATTGCACGAAGCTGAACTCGCCGCTTCCGGACTGCGTGCCGGTCCTGGCGCCGGCGCCCAGAGCCTGGGCGCGCAACACGCCGCCCTGCATCGCCCAGAGCACGCCGCTGCCCGCCCACGCCATGCATTTCATGAACTTGCGCCGCTCTATCGAATCGCCGATCTCGCCGGAGTCCCGGGCATCGTTCGCCATCGCAACCACCTTTGGGAAATTGACCTGGTGTCGTCCAGACCCCCGGGTTGCGCCTTTTATTCCCGCGTGACGCGGCGTGCGGCGGGTCCGCGAGAAGCAAAGCTGGGCTGCGAAGAACGGAACCGCTCGCTCACGCGCGGCGCAACCGCAGCGCATTGCCGACCACCGAGACCGAGCTGATCGACATCGCCGCCGCCGCGAACAGCGGCGAGAGCAGGATTCCGAGCGCGGGATAGAGCACCCCGGCCGCGATGGGCACGCCCAGCGCGTTGTAGACCAGCGCGAAGACGAGGTTCTCGTACATGTTGCGAACCGTGGATTCGGAAAGCTGCCGCGCCCGTGCGATGCCTCGCAGATCACCCTTTACCAGCGTGACGTGGGCGCTGCTCATCGCCACGTCGGTTCCCGTTCCCATCGCGATCCCGACATTGGCGCGCGCGAGCGCGGGTGCATCGTTGATGCCGTCGCCGGCCATCGCCACCCGCCGCCCCTCCGATTGCAGACGCGCGACCAGGTCCACCTTGTCCCGCGGGCGCACTTCGCCGTACACCTCGTCGATGCCGAGCCGTCGCGCCACCGCCTCTGCCGTGGTTCGACCGTCGCCCGTTGCCATGACGACGCGTATGCCGGCCTGATGCAACGCGGCGATTGCGTCCGGTGTCGACGGCTTGATCGGATCGGTCACCGCCAGCAATCCCGCCAGGCGGCCGTCGATTGCGAGGTACATCACGCTCGCCCCGTCGGTGCGCAGCCGTTCTGCATCGACCGCGACCGGCGTCGGGTCGCCACCGACCTCGCGCAGGAGCGCGGCGTTGCCCAGCGAGATCGCCCTGCCCTCGACCGTGCCCCGTACGCCGATGCCCGTGGCGGACTCGAACGACTGCGGCTTGGAAAGCTCCATGCCACGGGCCCGCGCGGCATCGACGATCGCGCTCGCGAGCGGATGCTCGCTGCCCTGGTCGATGCTGGCGGCGATCCGCAGCACCTCGTCCTCGCCGAACGGCGACACTGCAAGCACACGGTCGAACACCGGCCGCCCGAGCGTGAGCGTCCCGGTCTTGTCGACGATCAGCGTGTCGATCCGGCGCAGCGTCTCGAGGGCCTCGGCGTCCCGGAAAAGCACGCCGCTTGTCGCCCCTCGGCCGCTTGCCACCATGACCGACATCGGCGTGGCCAGTCCCAGCGCGCAGGGACAGGCTATGATCAACACCGAGACGGCACTCAATACCGCATAGGCACCGCGCGGCTCCGGTCCGATCAGCCACCAGACGATGGCCGTCACCACCGCGACGCTTACCACCGCGAGCACGAAATAGTGCGCAACGTGGTCGGCGAGGCGTTGCATCGGTGCGCGGCTGCGCTGCGCCTGTGCCACCATCTGCACGATCTGCGCGAGTACGGTCTCCGAGCCAATCTTTTCCGCGCGCATCACCAGGCTGCCCGTGCCGTTGATCGTGGCCCCGATGACGTGCTCGCCCGCGACCTTCTCCACTGGGATCGGCTCACCGGTCAGCATCGATTCATCGACGCTCGACCGCCCCTCCGTCACGAGGCCGTCGACCGGCACCTTCTCGCCGGGACGAACGCGCAGGATGTCGCCGATATGCACATCGGCCAGGGGAACGTCTTCGTCCTGGCCGTCCGGACGAATGCGGCGGGCAGTCTTTGCCTGCAGCCCGAGCAGCGCGCGAATCGCGCTCGACGTCTGTGACCGGGCGCGCAATTCCAGTACCTGTCCAAGCAGGGTCAGGGAAACGATCACCGACGCGGCCTCGAAATAAACGGCAACGCGCCCGCCTTCGCGGAATGCTTCCGGAAACAGGCCGGGTGCGATCGTCCCGAGAACGCTAAAGCAATACGCTGCCGCAACGCCGGTCCCGATCAGCGTCCACATGTTGGGATTGCGGTTGCGTATCGAGCTCGCCCACCGGACGAAGAATGGCCAGGCGGCCCACAGGACGACCGGCGTCGACAACGCGAGCTCGAGCCACGACATCGCCAGCGGCGCCAGCAGGACGAACCGGTGCCCCCCCATCGCGAGCACCACGCCGGTGACGGTCAGCGGTAATGTCCACCGGAAGCGGCGGGTGAAGTCCTCGAGCTCGGGATTCCGTTCCTCCTCGATGGAGGGCGTCTCGGGCTCGAGGGCCATGCCGCAGATCGGGCAATGGCCGGGGGCGGGCCGGCGAATCTGCGGATGCATCGGACACACGTAGATCGTGCCGGCACCCGGGCTTTGCTTGGGCGGTGCCGCTTCCTGGACTCCATCGTCGTGATGCCCGGCGTGCTCGTTCATCGGGGGTCTCCGGTCGGGGTCGTGCTTCGCCTGCCCCCTATCTTCGCGCCAGATGCGCCTGCGACCCAATCCTGACAGGAGGCGGGACAAAAGTAATGCGTACGCCCAGCATGGACGGATGCCGCGACGGCCTTCGACCGATCGACATCCATGCCGCGGACGAGAATCGATACCAGCGGTTCGAAAGCCCCGGTTCGATGACGATTCCTCGATCGCCAGGCGCGTCAGGAGCGATCAGCCGCCGAGATCGCGCTTCCGCTCCTCGAATTCCTTCTTGTCGATCTCGCCTCGCGCGTAGCGCTCACGAAGTATTTCGACAGCGCGATTGCCCGATTCGCGGCCGCCCATGACCTGCGAACCGCCGAAGAGCCATTTGGCCAGCAACACGATGCCGAGAAGGATCAGCACCCACCACAACACCATCCAGATCATGCCGAAGGCACCACCTTCGCCCCAGCCGTAGCCGCCCATCATCCCCGGCCCGTACCCGTAACCTTGCCCGGAACCTTGTCCAAAGGCGTACATCGCGCTCGAAAGTCCCACTGCAAGCAGCACGCCGGCGGTGGCGAGTTTGCGTTTCATGGTCATCTCCATAGCAACGTTGGCGAACCTGGGAGCGGCGTCCCTGCGGAGCCGGGGCACGCCGATGAAACGCGACCGGCCGCAGCCCGAGCGCACGCAGGCGCAGCGTACCCGCGGCGCCGCGCGAGTCGACGCGGGCTACAGCCGCGCGCGGGTGAAGTGCAGGATGGGCGACATACCCACGGACGGTTGTGCGGTCTGTGCCGGCGGGAATGCGGCGGGAAAGGTCGCACCGAGTTCAACCGCGCCACAGGCACGCGCCGTGCGGACGACCAGCGCGAATAGGCATGCGCCCAACGCCAAACCGGTGACAGCCCTGGTCCGCAGGGCGTTCGGCCTAGACAAGAAAACGCTTGCGCTTCACGACGCCTACTCTAATCCGGAGCTGGGCGCGGGGACGTTGATCCAGGTCAAGAGGCCGGCCGCCGAGCCGGCGGGGCGAACGTTGGATCAAATGCAGCGATGAGACCAGGAGATTCTCGGCAAACACCGAGCAACACACTCGGCGGTCGTGCTGCTTCGGATGCAGCACCGCTCCGCGGTTCCTGCATTCGCAGTGGGTTACGCAAGCGTCGGTGGGCATCGATTCGCGATGCGCGCAGCTATCCGATGCGTCCGAGTATCGGAAACCTCCCGAGCAACCAGTAGGAGAGCGTCGTCAGCTCGCCGGTGATCATGGCCAGTCCGAACGCGACCATGACGATGCCGGCGACCCGCTGCAGCCAGCGCCCGGTGCGCGACAGCAGCTTGATCCGATCCAGAAGCTGGCGCATGAAGAGCGCCGCCAGCAGGAACGGAACTCCGAGGCCCAACGCGTAGGCGACGAGCAGGCCGATGCTCCCTTGCAGCGAGCTCTGTACGGCGCTCACGGTGAGGATGGCGCCCAGCACCGGCCCGATGCACGGGGTCCATCCGAACCCGAAGGCGACGCCGAGAATCAGCGCCGTCGCAGGGTGGCCCCCGGCCAGCCGTGGGTGCAGCCGGATATCTCGCCAGAACCAGCGCAAGGGCAGCAGCCCCAGCATGAACAGGCCGAATACGACAACGATCACGCCGCCCACCATGTTCGCCTCGTAGCGATAGCGCAGGAAGAGCTGCCCGATCGCCGTGGCGCTGGCGCCGAGTATGACGAAAACCGTTCCGAATCCGAGCACGAAGAATGCACTCATCATCAGCGCCGTCGAGCGGCGTCGCTCGATCGCTCGTGCCGGTGTCCCACCCGCTTGCCCGGCGATGTACGAGACATAGCCCGGTACGACCGGGAGCACACAAGGCGAAAGGAACGAGACGATGCCCGCCAGGAACGCGGTCACGAGCCCGACGTTCGACGCGTCGCTCATGTTCCCGCATCTCGCGGCATCGACGCCTTGACCGGCCCCGGTCCGAACCAGCAGTTGCGCATCATTCCGCCGTCCTCGTGCTCGAGATTGTGGCAGTGATACATGAACAACCCGGGCTCGGTCGGCGTGACGGCAAGCCGGACTCGCTCACCTGGAAAGACCAGCACCGTGTCATGGCAGCCGGCGTCGATCAGGCCCGCGCGAAGGTCGGCGGGTGCCCCGGGCGTCCTTTCGACAACGCGGAACTGCAGGCCGTGAATGTGGATCGGGTGCGGCATCGGATGGCCCGCGGTGTCACCGGAGAATGTCCACATGCTTTGCTCGCCGATCGGCAGCCGCTCGTCAGGCGCCACTGCGCGCATCTCGAACACGCGCCCATTGAGCGTGCCCTGCATCATGCCCATCGCAACGCGCGTATGGCGCTGGGTCTTGCCCATCCGCGCCGGCACTTCCTCCTCCGGGAGCGTCAGCGTCGCCCCTGGAGTTCGCGATCCGGCCGCGATGGTGAAGCGCGCGACGGGCAACTCGCTACCCTGGGCGCCACCCATCATCCCCGCATCCGTCATCCCGCCACCCGCCATCCCACCGCCCATGCCTCCACCACCCATCATGTTCCCCATCGAGCCGCCACCCATCCCCGTCGACGGTGCCTCCGGATCCTCGAAGCGCTGGCTGACCAGCGTGACCGTCGCGCCGCCTTCCCGCGCGCCGAAATCCTCGATCAACTCGATGCGCTGGAACGGCGCGAGCACCACCCAGGGCCGGGTCTGGATGCCGTCGCGCCGGCTGAGCAACCCGCCATCGGTCGCCACGATCTGCATCGGCCGGTTGTCGGACCACGCGAGCTTGTAGATGCGGGCGTTGGAGACGTTGGCGAGGCGCAGCCGATACGGGCGTCGGGCGACGGTGAAGCCGGCGTCGGCGACGCCGTTGACGAGCACGGTGTCACCGAGCACGCCGGTCATCTGATCCATCATCGAGCGCTGGAATACGAGCGCGTTGGAATCGTCGAATCTCCGGTCCTGGATGGCGAGGGCAAGCTCGTGGGCGACGCCGGGCAGGCCCAGCGTTCCCTCCTCGTCGTCGCGGACGACCAGCAGGCCGGCCAGCCCCATGTAGACCTGCCGCCCCGTGCGACCATGCGGATGTGGGTGGTAGAGATACGTCCCGGCCGGATTGCGAACGGTGAATTCGTAGACGTAGCTGTGCCCCGGCGGGATGACGAAGCGTGGATGTCCGTCGTCGCGCTCCGGAACGATCATGCCGTGCCAGTGCACGATGCTGGGCTCGTCGATGCGATTGATGAACTCGATGCGCACGCGCTCGCCGCGTCGCAACTCGAGCGTCGGGCCGAGGTAGCCGGTCGATGGCGTCACCGCGTCCGGTCGCCCGTGAATCACCTGGGCGGAATAGCGCAG